>JACCYG010000368.1 GCA_013696595.1 Actinomycetota bacterium
CGCCGCCCCCGCTCCCGGAGTGCGTCGAAGTCGCCGGCGGCCTGAGCCCGCAGAAGCCGGCGAAAGCCGAACGGGCTCTCAGGAATGGTGAGCTCCTCGGGGTCGTCGAGGACCTGGAGGAAGAGCCCGCTTGCGGGGCCGCCCTTGTGGAGCTGGCCCGTCGAGTGCAGGTAGCGCGGCCCGAAGCCGCCCGTCGTCACGATCCCGGCCGTTGCCGCGACGCGCTCACGCAGAGCTTCCATTCGCTGCTCGGCTTCGGCGGTTGGATTGACGAACGCCTGGACGCAGAAGTAATCCCCCGGTGTCGCCTCGCCGAGCAGCCCGTCGAGGGAGCCGACCGGGTCGACGCTCGGCTCGTCTCGCTCCTGGAGAATCTCGGTCGTCCGGTCCTTCGCCTCCTGGACGTTCGGTTGGTCGAACGGGTTGATCTCCATGACGGCGCCGGCGACCGCAGTTGCGAACTCGAAGCGGAACCACTCCGAGCCGAGATCGCTCGCGTGTGCGATCTCCGGCCGCGCCTCCTGCCGGTCGGCGCCCTCCGAGCTCTCGTCGGGCGCGGGGACGAGGCCCTTGCCCTGCTTTCCGGTGGACTCGGCGAAGAGCTGCTCGACCCAGAGCCCGAAGCCACCAGGGTTCGGGTTGATGACGACCTTGTCTCGTCCCTCCAGCCAACCCGTCCCGAGCGAGAGCCCGAGCTGGAGGCCAGGGCTCTCCTCGCTCCGGCAGGCGGACACCATCTCCTCTGCCCGGCCAAGCAGGGCGTCGAGCTCGGCTCCCATGAGCGCGGCCGGGACCAGCCCGAACACCGAGAGAGCCGAGTAGCGCCCGCCGATCGTCGGCTCGCCCGGCCAGATCTCGCGAAAGCGGCGCTCGCGGGCCGTCGCCTCGAGTGACGAGCCGGGATCGGTGATCGCCACGAACGCCTCTGCGCGGCGGCCCGTCTTCTTCCAGAAATACTCCATGTGGCTCTTCGTCTCGAGCGTCCCGCCCGACTTGGAGGCAATGAGGAAGAGCGTCCGTTCGAGGTCGACCCGCTCCTCGAGCGCGCGGATCGCGTCGGGGTGCGTTGTGTCGATTACATGGAAGCTTTCGCTCCCGAGCGTGCGGCGGAGAACCTCTGGCGCGAGGCTCGATCCGCCCATCCCCGCGAGGACGACGTCGGTGAAGCCGTCGGACCGAACGGAGTCCGCGAACGAATCGAGCTCGGGGATGCGCTCCTGCATGCGGCCGGGCTCGTCGAGCCATCCGAGCCAGCGGCTCTCGTCGCCGCCGGTCCACACGGTCGCGTCGCGGGCCCAGATCCGCTCGACGAGCTCGGCGGTGTCGACGGCCACGCGACCCAGCCTCAGGCGGTCACGAGCTCGCGGCTGGTTGACCTGATCCCCTCCAGAAGCTCCTCGAACGAATCCGCGAACTTGTCCACGCCCTCGCGCTCGAGCGTCTCGACGACGTCGTCGTAGTCGACGCCTGCACGGTCGAGATCCTCGAAGACCTGCTTCGCTTGCTCAAGGTCCTTCGCGAGCGTCGCCGCGACCTCTCCGTGATCCTGGAACGCGCGGATCGTCTCCTCCGGCATCGTGTTTACCGTCTCCGGCCCGATCAACTCTTCGACGTAGATCACGTCGCGGTAATCCGGGTTCTTCGTCGACGTGGAGGCCCAGAGGCAGCGCTGCGGCGCCGCACCCTTGGCCTCCAGGGTCTTCCACCGGTCGCCGGAAAAGATCTCCTTGTAGCGCTGGTACGCGAGCTTCGCATTCGCGATCGCGAGCTTGCCCTTGAGTTCGTCATGGCCGCCGAGCTCGTCCAGCCGCCGGTCGGCCTCGGTATCGACGCGGGATACGAAGAAGCTGGCCACGGAGGAAACGTCCGTGGGGTCGCCGCCGCTCTCGACGAGCCGCTCGATTCCTTGGAAATAGGCCATCGCGGCTTCGCTATACCGCTCGAGCGAGAAGAGAAGGGTGACGTTGATCGACCGGCCGCGCGTGATCATCTCCTCGATCGCCGGCAGGCCCTCCTTCGTGCCGGGAATTTTTACGAACAGGTTCCGCCGGCCGATCATGTCGTGGAAGCGGACCGCCTGGTCGATGGTTCCCTGCGTGTCGTGCGCAAGCGTCGGATCGACCTCGATAGAGACG
>JACCYG010000369.1 GCA_013696595.1 Actinomycetota bacterium
GCACTACGAGGGCCCGTTCGACATGTTCGCGCCCGGCGCGTCCGTCGACCACCGCGTCATCCCCTGGGACGAGGTCTCGCTCGACGAAGGCACCGGCATCGTCCACGTCGCGACCGGCGCCGGCCAGGAGGACTTCGACCTCTCGAAGGTGCACGACCTGCCCGTCCTCTCGCCCGTCGACGAGGCCGGCCGTTTCTACGACGACTACGGGTGGCTGCACGGGCTCTCGACGACGGACGCCGCCGACCAGATCATCGGAGACCTGCGCGAGCGCGCTCTCCTCGTCGAGGCAGGCCTCTACGAGCACCGCTACCCGCACTGCTGGCGCTGCGACACGCCCCTCATCTGGCGGGTCTCAGACGACTGGTTCATCGCCGTCGAGGAGATCAGGCCGAAGCTCCTCGCCGCGAACGCGACCGTGAGATGGACGCCCGAGTACATGGGCAAGCGGATGGACGACTGGCTCCGGAACATGGGCGACTGGAACATCTCGCGCCGCCGGTTCTACGGCCTTCCACTCCCCTTCTACCCATGCTCGTGCGGGCGGCTGAACGTCATCGGCTCGAAGCGCGAGCTCGAGGAGCGGGCGCTTCGCGGCCTCGACCAGCTCGAGGAGCTTCATCGGCCGTGGGTTGACGAGGTCGTGATCGCGTGCGAATCCTGCGGGGAGGAGGTTCGCCGGATCCCCGAGGTGGGCGACGTCTGGCTCGACGCCGGGATCGTCCCGTTCTCGACGCTCGGCTGGCAGAACGAGAATGCCGTCACGGGCGGCTACGCCACCGGTGCTTCGCGCGGGCTTTCCGGAGCCGACCTTCCCGATCACCCGTATTGGGAGAAATGGTTCCCGGCCGACTGGGTCTCGGAGATGCGCGAGCAGATCCGCCTCTGGTTCTACTCGCAGCTCTTCATGTCGGTGGCGCTCGTCGACCGCGCGCCGTTCCAGGCCGTGCTCGGCTACGAGAAGATGCTCGACGAGCAGGGCCGGGAGATGCACGGCTCGTGGGGGAACATGATCGACGCCGAGGAGGCGTTCGAGCGCATGGGCGCCGACGTGATGCGCTGGCAGTACTGCGCGCAGCCGCCGAACCAGAACCTCCTCTTCGGCTACGGGCCCGCACACGAGATCAAGCGCAGGCTCCTGACGTTCTGGAACTCCGTCGCCTTCCTTGTCACGTACGCCAACATCGAGAAGTTCGAACCGCGCTTCGAGGACCTCGCGACCGGGCCCACGGGCGGCGAGGGCGTTCGTCCGCTCGACCGGTGGCTCGTCGCGCGCACGCAGGAGCTCGTCGCCGAGGCCACCGAGGCGCTCGAGAAGCAGCTGACGTTCCATCTCTTGCGCGCGTTCGAGCGCTTCGTCGACGACCTGTCCAACTGGTACATCCGGCGTTCGCGCAAGCGTTTTTACTCGTATGACGAGGCGGCGTTCCGCACGCTCTGGTACGCGCTCCTCCAGGCGATTCGCGTTGTCTCGCCGGTCATGCCGTTCCTCGCGGAGCACCTCTGGCGCGAGCTCGTCGGCGAAGCGTGCGTCGATGCGCCTGAAAGCGTCTTCCTCGCCGGCTGGCCGGAAACCGTCGAGGCGCTGGCCGACCCTGCGCTCCTCGCGGAGGTCGACGAGGTGCGCGAGATCGTAGAGCTCGGGCGGCAGGTTCGCGCCGAGGAGAACATCAAGCTCCGACAGCCGCTTCGGCGCGCTTTCGTTCATGGGTCGAACGCGGTGCAGGCGCATGCCGACGAGATCAGGGCCGAGCTCCGGGTCAAGGAGGTCGAGCTCCACGAGGCTCCGCGCGTCCACGTCAGCTACAAGCCGAACCTGCGGATCCTCGGGCCGAAGCTCGGCACGGCCCTCCCCGACGTCAAGGCCGCGCTCGAGCATGGTGAAGTCGAGCCGCTGCCGGACGGAGGGGTGCGGGCGGCGGACCACGAGCTCGCTCCCGAGGAGCTCCTCATCGAGCGGGCGAAGGAGCCGGGTTGGGCTCACTCCGAGCGGTTCTCGGTCGGTCTGGACACCCACGTCGATGACGAGCTCGAGCTGGAAGGGCGCGTGCTCGACCTGATTCACTCGATCCAGCGCCTGCGCAAAGAAGCCGGGCTCGAGATCACCGATCGCATCGTGCTGACGCTTCCGGAGGACGGCGACCTCCTGCGGCACGAGGAGTGGATCAAGTCGGAGACGCTCGCGACGCGAATCGAGCACGGCCCCGAGCTCAGCGTCGCGAAGGCGTGACGCGCCTCGTCGTGCTCGGCGTGCTCGCGCTCGCCGTGGTCGCAGCGGCAGACGGACTTCGCGCGCGATCGGCGTCGCCGCCGCGTGTTCAGGCGAAGCCTTCGGCACCGGTGCGCCTGGTCGACGGCGGCCGCCACGACTACGCCACCGCCGGTGACCGGTTGCAAGACCGCGTACTGCTGAAGGGGAAGGAATACCTGGGCGCTGAGGCGGTTCGTGCCGCCTTTCCAGTCGACGTTCCCGGGCCGATCGCCATCTCTCGGATCGCCGTCGCCCGAGACGGAACGCTCGCGCTCGCGTTGTACCGCTTCCCCTCGGCTACGCCGGCTCAGGGCGCGATCGAGCTCTGGAGCGATCGAACGCCCGTCGGAGGGTTCGGCGTGCCGCCCGGCTATTTCGGTGGCGGCGTCGCGTTCAACCGCGACGGAAGTCTCCTTGCGACCTTCTCCTACGA
>JACCYG010000006.1 GCA_013696595.1 Actinomycetota bacterium
CTTGACCTGCCGGTCCCCCAGCTCGTCGTAGTGGACGCGCGGACGGCCATGGCGCTCGCCGCCGACGCGTTCTTCGGCCAGCCAACGCGCGAGCTCCAGGTCGCGGGGGTCACCGGCACGAACGGGAAGACGACGACCGCGTTTCTTCTCTATTCGATCCTCGCAGCGGCGGGAAGGCGGCCGGGGCTCCTCGGGACGATCGAAAGCCGCATCGGAGGCGAGCGGCGTGCCGTCGTCCGAACGACGCCGGAGGCGATCGACCTCCAGCGAACCTTCCGCGAGATGCTCGATGCGGGTGACCGAAGCTGCGCGATGGAAGCCTCGTCCCACGGCTCGGAGCTCAAGCGCCTCACCGGTGTCCGTTTCGCGGCGCTCGTGTTCACGAACCTCACGCAGGACCACCTCGACCTCCACGGGACGCTCGAGTCCTACTTCGACGCAAAGCGCCGCCTGTTCGTCGACCCGGACCCGGAAGGCGCACGGGCCCGGGCGGCCGTGAACGTCGGAGACCCGTACGGGCGCCGGCTCGTGGAAGAGCTGCGCGAGATCGGCGAGCGCCCGCTCACGTTCGGCTTCGCGGACGAGGCCGACGTGGCGCCGAAGGAGCTCGAGGTGAGCGCGGCAGGCGCACGTTTCGTCGCCGACGGGATCCCCGTCGAAACTCGGCTCCGTGGCCGCTTCAACGTGGAGAACGTTCTGGGCGCAGTGGCCGCCGCTCGTCTGCTCGGGATCGAAGACGACGCGATCGCGACCGGGGTCGCGCACGTCGCGGGCGTGCCGGGCCGGTTCGAGGCCGTCGACGAAGGTCAGCCCTTCACCGTCCTCGTCGACTACGCCCACACAGCCGATGCGCTCGAGAACGTCCTGCGTGAAGCGCGGTCGCTCGCAGCCAAACGGCTCGTGTGTGTCTTCGGGTGTGGTGGTGACCGCGATCGCGAGAAGCGGCCGCTCATGGGCGCGACTGCGACCCGGCTCGCCGATCGCGTCATCGTCACCTCCGACAATCCGCGGAGCGAAGACCCGCTCGCCGTGATCGGGGAGATTCTCGCCGGCATCGGGGAGGACGCCGAGGTCGAACCCGATCGCGCCCTCGCGATCGCGCGTGCGATCGGCCAGGCAGACGAGGGCGACGTGGTCGTGATCGCGGGGAAGGGCCATGAGCAGGGTCAGGAGTTCAGCGACCGCACCGTCCCGTTCGACGACCGCGAGGTCGCGCGCGAGACGCTTCGCCGTCTGGCGGCCGGAGCCGCGGCGTGATCCCGCTCGAGCTCGCCGAGGTTCGCGAGTTCGCCCCCGGAGACCTGCGCGTCGCCGACGGCGCGGAGCGGGTCACGGGCGTGAAGATCGATTCGCGCCGCGTCCAGCCGGGCGACCTTTTCGTCGCCGTCGGCCGCGGTGTGGTTTTCGCGAAGGATGCGCTCGATCGGGGCGCGGCGGCCGCGCTCGTTCCGGAGGACACGTTTGGGGCGCTGGCGGCGCTCGGTCGCACCGTCCGCGAGCGCAGTTCGGCGCGCGTCGTTGGCGTGACCGGGTCGATCGCCAAGACCTCGACGAAGGACATCCTCGGTGCGCTCTGCCGTCCACACGCACGAACGGTCGTCGCGGAGGGAAGCCAGAACAACGAGATCGGCCTCCCGCTCACTCTGTGCCGAATCGATGCGGACACCGAGATCGTGATCCTCGAGATGGGTATGCGCGGAATCGGTCAGATCGCGGAGCTCTGCGAGACCGCGAAGCCCGACATCGGCGTCATCACGAAGATCGGGCCCGTCCACCTCGAGCTGCTCGAGACGATCGAGCGCGTGGCCGAGGCGAAAGCGGAGCTGATCAACGCGCTTCCGAGTGACGGGACGGCCGTCGTCCCGGCAGGAGACGCGTATCTCGAGCCGTACCTGAAGCGGGACGACGTCGACGTGATCCGGTTCGGAACCGGGGGAGACATAGAGCTCAAGAGCTTCAGGCCGGCCGGAAACGCGAGCGACCTCGAGATCGAGGCGTTCGGGAGGCCGCTCGCGCTCACGTTCAGCTTCAACTCTCGCTACAACGCGACGAATGCGCTCGCGGCACTCGCCGCGTACCGCGCGCTCGGCCTCCCGCTTGCGAAGGCCAAGCGCGGGGCCGGCGAGGTCACGCTTTCGCGCTGGCGAGGAGAGGAGTCACCGCTGCCCGGCGACGGCCTGCTCATCAACGACGCGTACAACGCGAACCCGCTCTCGATGACGGCGGCGCTCGAGCATCTCGCGGAGCGGGCGGGAGAGCGGCGGAAAGTCGCGGTGCTCGGCGACATGGCCGAGCTCGGCCCCGGCGCGCCTGCCTATCAC
>JACCYG010000023.1 GCA_013696595.1 Actinomycetota bacterium
GTCCTCGGTCGCGCCCGTATACGCATCCGCGTTTGGTTACCACCGCGACATTGCGTCTGACTACCGCCATCACGACCCCGACGACGAGTCGTCATTTCAGAATGGGCTCTAAGACCCTCGTCATCGCCGAGAAGCCGTCCGTGGGGCGCGACCTCGCGGGCGCGCTGCCCGGGAAGTTCGAGAAGCACGACGCCTACCTCGAGTCGGACGAGTACGTCGTCACGTGGGCGATCGGCCACCTCGTCGGCCTCGCGGAGCCCGACGCGTATGACCCCAAGCTGAAGAAGTGGCGTTACGCCGATCTGCCGATCGTCCCGGAGAAGTTCAAGCTCGTCCCCAACGACGACCGCGCCAAGAAGCAGCTCAACGCCGTCCAAAAGCTCATGAAAGACGACCGGATCGACCGCATCGTGAACGCGTGCGACGCGGGCCGCGAGGGAGAGCTCATCTTCGCGTACCTCTACGAAACGGCGTTTGGAGACGAGAGCCTCAAGAAGGGGGCTCGTGGGGGAAACCTGGTTTCCCCCACGGGAAAGCCGGTCGAGCGGCTCTGGCTCAACTCGATGACGAAGAAGGCGATCCAGGACGCGTTCGCCGATCTCCGGCCGGCCGAGGAGATGAAGCTCCTCGAGGCGTCCGCGCGCTCCCGTTCCGAGGCCGACTGGCTCGTCGGGATGAACGCGACGCGTGCGGCCTCGATCCGGCTCCGCTCGGCCTTCGACGGCGCGGTCTCGCTCGGCCGCGTCCAGACGCCGACCCTCGCCCTCGTCGCACGGCGCGAGAAGGAGATCCGCGCGTTCAAGCCGGAGCCATACTGGCTCGTCGAGGCCCTGTTCGCCGCGACCGGCGAGCGCCGGTACGCGGGCCGTTACCTCGGCGGCAAGCGGATCGCGGAGGAAGAGGCCGCGGCGATCGTCGAGGCCTGCCGCGACCGCCCCGGCACGATCACGAACCTGGAGAAGAAGGAGGAGCGCGAGGCGTCGCCGCTCCTGTACGACCTGACCGCGCTCCAGCGCCACGCGAACACGCTGCACGGCTTCTCGGCGCGCCGCACGCTCTCCGCCGCGCAGAAGCTCTACGAGGAGCGCAAGGCGATCACGTACCCGCGCACGAGCTCGCGCTTCCTCCCGAGCGACATGATCGGAGAGATCAAGCCGACCGCCGATCTCGTGGGGCGAAACCGGGAGTACGCGACGGCCGCCGCTTACGTCACCCGGCTCGAGAAGCTTCCGCTCGGCCGCGTCGTGAACGACAAGAAGGTCCAGGACCACCACGCGATCGTCCCGACGAAGGCCGCGCACACCCTCGAACGGATGGGCGACGACGAGCGGCGGATCTACGACCTCGTCGCGAAGCGGTTCCTCGCGATCTTTCACCCGGAGGCCGTGTACGAGCGCACGCGCGTCGAGACGACCGTCGAGGAGCACGTCTTCCGAACGAGCGGCCGCGTGCTCGTCACCGCCGGCTGGAAGGGTGTGTACGGCGAGGAGGCGCGCTCGGCCAACGGCGACGACGACACGGGCGGCGACCAGGTCCTCCCGCCGCTCGAACAGGGCGAGCAGGTCGATACGCGCTCCGTCGACTCGCTCCGCAAGGAGACGCAGCCGCCCAGGCGCTTCACGGAGGCCTCGCTCCTCGCCGCGATGGAGACCGCCGGCAAGGACATCGAGGAGGCAGAGCTCCGTGAGGCGATGAAGGACTCGGGCATCGGGACGCCGGCGACCCGCGCCTCGATCATCGAGCGCCTGATCGACGTCGGCTACATCGAGCGCGAGGGCCGAGCGCTCCACGCGACCGACAAGGGCATCCTCGTGATCGACCTCCTCGGACGACATCCGCTCACCTCGGCGGAGCTCACGGGCGAGTGGGAGCATCGCCTCGGCCTCATCGCGGACGGCGCCGACCAGCGCTCAGCCTTCATGTCCGACATCGCCAAGTTCACCACGGAGACGGTCAGTGAGCTCGACAAGCTCAAGGGCGTCAAGATCGAGCGCGCGAACCTGGGCCCGTGCCCGATCTGCGGGCGAGACGTGATCGAGAACCGGAAGGGCTACTCATGCTGGTCGAAGGACGATCCGGGCTGCGGCTTCGTGATCTGGAAGGTGAAGGCCGGTAAGACGCTGCCGCCGGCCGTGGTCAAGGAGCTCATGGCGACGCGGAGGACGGCCCAGCCGGTGAAGGGGTTCCGCGGACGCTCGGGACGGACGTTCAGGGCGAAGCTTCGCCTCGAGCAAGCGGACGATGGCAAGTGGCGCGTCGAGTTCGACGAGGAATGGGCCAATCAGCCCCAGCCGGACGCCGAAGGCGCCTCGCAAGGCGTTCCGGCGCTCAGCCGGGAATAGCGCTCCTCTTCAGGCGTTCTCATAGGCGAGAGCAAGTAATCCACCCGAATCTCACTCGTTCTGGTGTGGAGAAGACGGTTCTCAAACCGATCTTCGTCCGGTGTCGTAAAATAAGTAACGACTAACTATCACGAACGGAAGACAGGAGACCGTGCACGAGCTTCTAGAAACCGAGCAGGTTCGCTCCCTGATCGAGATCTCGGAGGAGCGAGGCTTCGTCGAGCCGGCAGAGATCGAGGCGCTTGCCCTCGAGCTCGATCTCGGCGACGACGAGGTGCAGTTCTTCACGCATGAGCTCGAGGCGATCGGTCTCGAGATCGGCGCCCCGCGCGACGAGGCCGAGGAGATCGACCTCAGTGCCTCCCCCGTCGTGGGCGCAGGCGACAGCCTTCAACTCTTTCTCGCGGATGTCGGGCGTCATCGCCTGCTCACCGCGCACGAAGAGGTCACGCTCGCGAAGCGGATCGAGAAGGGAGACCCGCTCGCGAAGCGACGGATGATCGAGTCGAACCTGAGGCTCGTCGTGTCGATCGCGAAGGGGTACCGTGGCCTCGGGGTCCCGTTCCTCGATCTGATCCAGGAAGGAACGCTCGGCCTCAACAGGGCGGTCGAGAAGTTCGACTGGCGCCGCGGCTACAAGTTCTCGACCTACGCAACCTGGTGGATTCGGCAGTCGGTGCAGCGCGCCGTCGCCAATCATGCCCGGACGATTCGCGTGCCGGTCCACGTCGTCGAGCGCCAGCAGAAGTTGTTCCGTGCGGCGCGCCGACTCGAGGTCGAGCTTGGCCGAGACG
>JACCYG010000033.1 GCA_013696595.1 Actinomycetota bacterium
TACCCGGCGCGCGCAACGTGACGAGCGAGGGCGGCCGCGACGGCTTCCTCTGCGGTCTCGGCGGCGGCGAGCTGCGCGAGCGGCGCCGGGTCGCCGCGGTCGCGAAGCGCGGCGCGAGAGTCCTCCAACCGTCCGTTGTTCCGCCCGAGGAGAGCGACGGTCGCCGCCCAGACCAGGCCGTCCGCGCTGCCGGCCCGGCCGGGCGGCTCAGCACGAAGCTGGGCGCAGAGCGACAGCAGCTCCGCGAGGTCAGCGACGACCCGGACCTCGCCGAGCGCCGCGATCCGGACCAGGCCGTGCGCGTAGAGATAGTCGCCGAGGAGGACCGTCGTGTCTCGATCCGGCGGGGAGAAGAGGCGGGCGCGGCCGTAGTGGAGAAGGTAGCCCTCGTAAATCGACTCGATCCCGAGGGCGAATCGCTCGGCGCCGAGCGAGGAGAAGACGGCCACACGCTCACGCGCGTGGCTAGGGAGGAGCGCCATCGCCCAGAGTTGGCTCTCGCGAAGGGCCTCCTCGGCGATGGTCTCCCAAACGTCGGTCTTCAGCATCGGTCTCGGCCCAGCGCGCGGTTCCCCCAGGGAAGCGCGCCCTAGAGCCATCGGGCGAGCTCTTTCGCCCAGTACGAGATGATCACGTCCGCGCCGGCGCGCTTGATCGCAGTGAGCGTCTCGAGCGCGGCCTGGCGCTCGTCGAGCCAGCCGCTCGCCGCCGCCGCCTTGATCATCGCGTACTCGCCGCTCACGTTGAAGGCGAAGATCGGCGCCGGGAACCGCTCGCGCGCCGCTGCGATCACGTCGAGATAGGGAAGGGCCGGCTTGATCATGACGGCGTCCGCGCCCTCGCCGAGGTCGAGCTCGCACTCGCGCAGGGCCTCGCGGAGGTTCGGCGGATCCAGCTGATAGGTCTTGCGGTCACCGAAGGCGGGCGCCGTCCCGGCGGCCTCGCGAAACGGCCCGTAGAACGACGAGGCGTACTTGGCGGAGTACGCGACGACCGAAACGTGCTCGAAGCCGTCGCCGTCGAGCAAGCCGCGGACTGCGCCGATTCTGCCGTCCATCATGTCGCTCGGTGCGACGGCGTCGGCACCGGCCTCCGCGTGGCTCAGGGCCGTGCGCGCGAGGAGCTCGAGCGAGACGTCGTTCAAGACCTCTCCCTCCTGGACGACGCCGCAATGGCCGTGCGAGGTGTACTCGCACAGGCACACGTCCGTGACGAGGACGAGCCCCGGGGCGCGCTCGCGCAACGAGCGAAGCGCGCGCTGAACGATCCCGTCGTCGTCATAGGCGCCCGAACCGACCTCGTCCTTCTCCTCGGGGATGCCGAAGAGGAGCACCGCTTCGATGCCGAGTCGTTGCAGCTCCTCGGCCTCGTCGCAGAGGACGTCGATCGAGCGGCGCGCGATGCCGGGGAGGCCTTCGAGCGGCTCCTCGACGCCGACGCCGGGACACGCGAAGAGCGGGTAGACGAAGTCGGTCAGATCCAGTCGCGTCTCGCGCACGAGCGCGCGAAGGGCATTCGTGCGGCGAAAGCGACGGAGCCGAGTGACGGGAAAGGTGGACACGCCTCCAGCCTAGCGCCGCGCTCCCTTCGAGGACACGTCCAAGTGCCGCTTCGCTCGGCGGGCTTCACGGCAAGAGCGCACGGAATCAGACGAGGAGTCGGCGCACGCCCGCTCGGGCTGAGAAGCCGAACGCCGCGATCAGCCCAGCTAGCCACACAGCCTCCCGCGCGAGTGTGGCCCATGGGTCGCCGTCATAGAGCGCCGCCTCGAAGAAGCGGGCCGAATGGACGTACGGGAACGCCTTCGAGAGCCACCCCGCGGCCCCGACGGAAGCCTGCGGAAGGAATCCGAGCAGAACGACGGGGAGCGCTACGAGGAGCGCGACGAACGAGGCCGTTCGCGCCTCGCGCGCCAGCACGCCGAGCGCCACGCCGAGCGCCCCGAACGCGGCGCCCGCGAGTACAAGGCCAAGCGCGAGGAGAGGCAAGCGCCGCCACGGTTCGCCGGCCGCCTCGGTGAGCTCGACGCTGACGCCGAAGACGAGCGCGAGGGCGACCCCGAGACCCAGAGCCAGCACGGCCGCGAGCAGGATCTTCGCCGCCACGAGCTCCCAGAGCCGCACCAGACCGCGGGTCAGCCGCCCGATCACGTTCTCATCGCGCTCCGCGGCGATGGCTCCGGCCGCAACGAGCATGCAGAGAAGCGCGATCGTGAGCGCGAGAGCTCCAGCCTGGAGCTGCGCGGAGAGGAGCCGCGTGGGCTCGCCCGCCTGCTCGTGCGCGAACTCGATCGGGTTCGCCGTCGCGCGAAGGGTCTCGTCACTCTGCTCGAGCGCGAGACGAGCCTCACCGGCGAAGTTCTCGATCTCGGCGATCGCCTCCCCGATGCGCGGATCGTCGGTCGTGCGTCGTAGGTCGGCGAGAATCCGCGCGAGGCCGTCGATCCCGACGATGTCGAAGTCGTTGCCGAGGAACGTTCCCCGGCCGCCCTCCTGGAGGATCTGAACGTATTCCAGGTTCGCTTCGATGTACCGATCCTGGAGTTGACGATTCAGGTTGTAGACGAGCGCTTCCGTCTGGCGCTCGACCCGGGTCGAAAGACCCCCCCGGGTGGTCTTCAGGATCAAGGTCGGGCTTCGTACCATTCCCCGGAGACGAGAGGCGAACCCGCGCGGCACCGTGATGCTTGCGACCACGTCGCCTGACTCGAGTGCGCCTTCCGCTTCGTCTTGGGAGAGCGGAACGAGATCGACCTCGGTCTCGACGCGGTTCAGAACAGCGTCGACGTCGAACGCCTGGCCGCCGACGACGAGCTCTTGCGGTAGCTCGTCCAGATCGACGAACGCCACGCGCGGACGCTCGCTCGCGAAGCGCACGACGAGGGCGACGAGGAGTGCGATCAGCAGCGGGTAGAGCACGAGCGCTACCACGAGGGCGGGCGAACGCGACAGGACACGCAGGTCCTTCTGCAGGAGGACGCCGACGCGTCTCATGCGAAAACGTCGGCCTCGGGCGCGCGCTCGTACTCGTCCGCCGGGCCTTCGTAGACCATCCTGCCCTCGCGGAGAACGGCGACGCGGTCGGCGAAACGGACCGCCTCGTCGAGGTTCTGCGTCGCGAAGACGACGGCTCCGCCCTGTTCCTTCACCCTGGCAACGAGACTCCACAGGCGCCGACGCTGGCCCGGATCTAGCGACGCCGTGGGCTCGTCGAGGAGGAGGACTTCAGGGTGGTTGAGCAACGCGAGGGCGAGGTTCAGCCGCTGCTGGTTGCCCGCCGAGAGCTCGGCCGCCGGCTTGCGACCATCCGGGAGGTCGACGGCCGCGAGGAGGCGTTCGACGGTTCCCACGAGATCGTCGACGCCCTCGAGGCGCGCGAAGAGCTCGAGGTTCTCGCGCGCGGACAGGCGTCCGTACTGGGCCGGGCGCTGTGGAACCCAGCCGATCCGAGGCGATGGCTCAGCTCGCGCAACCGACCCCTCGCTCGGATCGAGCGAGCCCGCGAGGATCGAGAGCAGAGTCGATTTCCCCGCTCCATTCGGGCCGATGAGCGCAAGCGCCTCGCTCCGCCGCACGTCGAGCGCCGTCGGGGCCAGAGCGATGTGGGATCCGTACCGGCGGGCGACCCCGCGCGCAGAGAGAAGGACAGAGGTCAGCGTCCGCCGCGCCTGTCAACGTGGTTTCGGCCGGCGGCGATCAAACCGGGCCGAATCGTACCAATGGCGTGGGCCATGCGACCGTACGACCAGGAGCGCGAAATACCTGCAAATAGGCGAGTTGGACGCGCGCGCGGCCCTTACGAATGGGACTGGTCTTTGGAGGTCGACGGTGCCCTCGCGCTCGCGCCGGACTTCGATAGCGAATTGAAAGAGCCGCCCGCCTCGGTTAGCGTGCCGCCGATGGCCTGGCCCGAAGCACCAGGGCTCGCGGCCCGTGCCGCTGTGCGGGAGCGGGAGCGCGCGAGAGCTCGACGCGCGCGCCGAATCGCGGCGCTCGCCGTGCTCGTGTCCCTGGCCGCGGTCGTGCTCTTCCTCTCCGCGTTCGGTGCGGGCGACACCCCCATCGTCGGCGGGACCACGGGCCCTGCGCCCTCCCAGCGGCTGCTCCCTTCGGGGCCTCCGCAGCCGCAGATCGTCGCCATCCGCGACACGCTGCGGATCCAGCTCCCGGTGAACCAGGCCCGCGTGACCGTAATCGGTTACCACGCCTCCGGGACTTCCGCGCTTGCGCTCGAGCCGGTCGGAAGCCAGGCGAACGCGGGCGTGTTCGGCCGACTCGTTCAAAGGCTCCTCGGCAACGACGGCTCCGGCGTCCGCTACTACCTGCTTGCAGGCGGCCTCGGGCCGCAGACGGGCGGGCTCGACGTGGGGGCTCCCGTCGACACGGACGTCTACGCGCCGGTAGACGGCACGGTGATCGCGATCTCCGACCGGATCGTGAACGGACGCGCGTACGGCAAGCGCCTCGATCTTCAGCCCTCGGGAAATCCCGGCGTTGTCGTCTCGCTCGTGAACATCGAGATCGACCCGGCACTGACCGTGGGCTCGAGCGTCGTCGCGGCTCGGACGAAGATCGGACGGGTCATCGACCTCTCCTCGGTGGAGCGGGCCGGTCTCGCCCGGTACACGAACGACGTCGGGCAGCACGTGCACCTGGAGCTCCACCCGGCCGCGTCGCTCGCGAGCCCGTAGGGGCGAGGCATGCCTCGCCCGTGCCGGCCGGGCGCTCTCGACTGATGCGCATCCTCTTCCTCGGTGATGTGTTCGGCGCGGTGG
>JACCYG010000082.1 GCA_013696595.1 Actinomycetota bacterium
TTCGACGTGCTGCATCACGGCCGCGACGTAGGTCTTCTTGCCGTCAGAGAGTGCGTCGACGTCGATCTCGATCGCGCCCTCGAGAAAGCGGTCGACGAGGACACGCGATCCCGTGCACGCCGCCGCCGCGACGGAGTCGGCGTCGTAGCAGACGCGCATGCTACGCCCGCCGAGGACGTACGACGGCCGAACGAGAACCGGGTACCCGATTCGCTCCGCGACCGCCACGGCGCTCTCTGGCCCATCCGCGATCCCCCACGGCGGGACGGCAACGCGAAGCTCGCCGCAGAGCGCCGCGAAGCGCTCGCGGTCCTCCGCCAGATCGATCGCGTCGTAAGGGGTTCCCAGCACCCGGTATCCGCCTGCCTCGATCGCGCGCGCGAGCTTGAGCGGTGTCTGGCCGCCGAACTGGATGGCGACGCCGGCCGGACGCTCGCGCGCGCAGATCTCCAGCACCTCCTCGGCGGCCAGTGGCTCGAAGTACAGTCGGTCGGACGTGTCGTAGTCGGTCGAGACCGTCTCCGGGTTGCAGTTCACCATCACGGCCTCATAGCCGAGCTCGCGGAAGCTCGTCGCCGCGTGCACGCAGCAGTAGTCGAACTCGATCCCCTGTCCGATCCGGTTCGGGCCCGACCCAAGGATGACGGCCACCGGCCTGTCGGGCCGGTGGCTAGGGTCATCGTCCGCTTCCCCCCAGGTCGAGTAGTAGTAGTTGGAGCTCGCCTCGACCTCGGCGGCGCACGAGTCGACCCGCCGATACACGGGGCGCACGCCGGCCGCCCACCGCTTCGAGCGCACGACCTCCTCGCTCGTGTCGCATCGCTCGGCGATCAACGTATCGGCCCAGCCCGCTTGCTTCAGCTCGACCCAGTCGTCCGCGACGAGGTCGTCGACCGAGCGGAGCCGGCCGAGCGGCGACTGCGCGCGCTCGAGCTCCGCGCGAAACCAGGGATGCGCGCCGGGCGGAAGCTCCACGGTCGTCGCCTCCCCCTCGAGCTCGCGTGAGCGCAGCGCCTTCAAGTACGCCTCCGTGAACGTTCGGCCGATCCCCATCGCCTCTCCCACCGACTTCATCTGCGTGCCGAGGGTCTCGTCCGCGCCGGGAAACTTCTCGAACGCGAAGCGCGGGCATTTGACGACGACGTAGTCGAGCGTCGGCTCGAAGCTCGCCGGCGTCGTCCCCGTCAGGTCGTTCGGAATCTCGTCGAGCGTGTAGCCGACTGCAAGCTTCGCGGCGACTTTCGCGATCGGGTAGCCCGTCGCCTTGCTTGCAAGCGCGGAGCTCCGCGACACGCGCGGGTTCATCTCGATCACCCGGACCTCGCCGGTCTCACGTTCGCGCGCGAACTGGATGTTCGAGCCGCCTGTCTCGACGCCGACCGCGCGAACGACCGCCGCCGCCGCGTCCCGAAGCTCCTGGTAGGCCTCGTCCGGGAGCGTCATTTGCGGTGCGACCGTTACCGAGTCGCCCGTGTGTACGCCCATCGGGTCGAGGTTCTCGATCGAGCACACCACGACGACGTTGTCGTTTCGGTCGCGCATGACCTCGAGCTCGAACTCGTCCCAGCCGCGCACGGACTCCTCGACGAGGACCTGGTTGATCGGGCTTTCACGGAGGCCGATCTCGACCTGGCGAACGAGGTCCGCGGCAGTCTCGACAAATCCCCCGCCGTGACCGCCGAGGGTGAAGGCCGGACGGACGACGGCGGGAACGTGCACGCCGTCCAGGTCGTCGGTCGAGTTCACGATCCGGCTCGCGGGGACGCGCAGGGCGACGCTCTCCATCGTCTCGCGGAAGAGGCTGCGGTCCTCGGCGCGCTCGATCGCCTCCAGGCTCGCGCCGATGAGCTCGATCCCGAGGTTTGCGAGGATCCCTTCCTGCGCGAGCCGAGCCGCGAGGTTGAGCGCTGTCTGGCCGCCGAGCGTCGGCAAGAGCGCGTCCGGGCGCTCACGCGCGAGCACGTCCGTGACGCCCTCGACGTCGAGCGGCTCCAGGTACGTGCGGTCGGCGAATCCCGGGTCGGTCATGATCGTCGCCGGGTTCGAGTTGATCACGATCGTCCGGAATCCCTCGGCGCGCAGGACCTTGAGCGCCTGGCTACCTGCGTAGTCGAACTCGCAGGCCTGCCCGATCACGATCGGCCCCGAGCCGACCAGGCAGATCGAGTCGAGATCAGGCCGCCTGGGCAAGCCTGAGCTCCTCGATCCAGTCGTCGATCAGCGGGCGCGCGTCGTGCGGGCCGGGGCCCGCCTCGGGATGGAATTGAACGGAGCGGGCGGCGGCACGCGGGAGCGCGAGCCCCTCGACCGTGCCGTCGTAGAGCGAGACGTGCGTGACCTCGGGGCCCGCGCCCTCGACGGCGAAGCCATGGTTCTGCGAGGTGACGAG
>JACCYG010000117.1 GCA_013696595.1 Actinomycetota bacterium
CGGGCGCGAGCTCGCGCGAGGGTGGGATCTGCCGGTTTTCGGCGGTCTCGCCCGCGTGGGCCGCCGCGAGCGCCAGCGGGGTCTGTCCCGTTCAGAGCGCCGGGCGAATGTCCGGGGCGCTTTCACGGTGCGAGGCGAAGCTCCGCGCCGCCTCGTCCTCGTGGACGACGTCTACACGACGGGCGCGACCGTGTCAGTCGCCGCCACCGAGCTGCGTAGGGTCGGTGCGACGGTGATCGACGTGGTCACCTTCGCCCGCGCCGTCCGAGGGTGAGCCGGGCCGTTCCGCCGCTGCTCGATGCGGTAGGCTCGGAGCGCGGGACGCGACATCGGCGAGGAGGCGCCTGTGAGGCTCCAGGTGAAGAGCAAGAACGTCGAAATCAGCCCGGCCCTGAAGACGTATGCCCAGTCGAAGCTCGGGAAGCTCGAGAAGCACCTGAACGACAATGCGCGGGTCGAGCTCGAGCTCGCGGTCGAGAAGAATCCTTCGATCTCCGCGAGTCAGGTCGCTGAGGCGACGATCTGGACGAAGGGGCCGGTTTTGCGGGCGCGCGAGACGTCGACGGACATGAAGGCGTCGATCGACCTCCTCGTCGACAAGCTGGAACGGCAGGCCCAGCGGCTTCGGGACAAGCGCCGCCACGGCCGCGGTCGCGGCCGTGGGCTCGCCGAAGACGGCGGTGCAGCGGCCCCCGACGTCGACGAGCGCGTCATCGTCAAGACGAAGCAGTTTGCTGTGAAGCCGATGGGGCCCGAGGAGGCGGCTCTCCAGCTGGAGCTGATCGGACACGACTTCTTCGTCTTCCAGAACGCGGACACGAACGACGTGAACGTCCTGTACCGCCGCCGCGACGGGAATTACGGCCTGATCGAGCCGCAGGTCTCCTGAGCTTCGACGAGATACGGGACCCGCGCGCGTTTCGCTGGGTCGAGACCGGTGTTTCGGGGATCCCGAGAGCGCGAGAGTGGGACGCCTCCTCGATCTTCGAGCTCCCCGAGCTCGAAGCGACCGACCTGACGCATTTCGAGTTCCGGTCGCTCGCGGACGGGACGCTCGTCGTCGACCAAGACGTCCCACTCGATCCCGTGGAGCGGATCGCGCGCTGGGGCGACGCGGAGCTCGGCCGACCGTACGCAGCGTCTGTCGTCAGGCGCGATCGCCGTGCGTGGGCAGCCGGCCTCACGCGCGTGAACGCGGAGCCGATCGAGTTGCCCGAGCTCGCTGCGTCCTCGCTCGAGCTCGCGTCTCCGCCGGAGGGGACGGCGACGCTCGCGGTCGACGGCGCAGAGGCCGACCGGTTCGTCGAGCCGGCGTTGGCGGCTGCGGTCGCCGAGCTCGAGCGCCGTGGCCGGCAACGGTTTGAGGCGTTCGTCGCGCATGCCGATAGGCTCGATGACGGTCGCTGGGAGCTGACCGTCGACCCCCTATGACCGCTACCCTGAGCTGATGCCGCAGGACTTTGGCCCCCTGGAGCGTGTCCTTCGCATGGGCGAAGGTCGACGGCTGAAGCGGCTTGCCGAGCAGGCCGCATACGTCGCCACGCTCGAGCCCGACTACGAGCGCCTCTCCGACGCCGAGCTCGCCGGAAAGACGGCCGAGTTCAAGCAGCGGGTCGAGAACGGCGAGGACCTGAGCGAGCTCGTCTTCGACGCCTACGCCGCCGTGCGCGAGGCCGCGCGCCGGTCGCTCGGGATGCGCCATTTCGACGTGCAGGTCATGGGTGCGATCGTTCTGCACGAGGGCGACATCGCCGAGATGAAGACGGGCGAGGGGAAAACGCTCGGCGCCACAATGCCCCTCTACCTGAATGCTCTGACGGCTGGGAACGTCCACCTCGTCACCGTCAACGACTACCTCGCGAACCGCGACACAGAGTGGATGGGCCCGGTGTACCAGGCCCTAGGTATGCGCGCCGCCTCCATCCGCAACATGATGCCGTTCGCCGAGCGCAAGGAGGCCTACGCGGCCGACATCACGTACGGCACGAACTCCGAGTTCGGCTTCGACTACCTGCGCGACAACATGGCCACCTCTCTGGACGCCACCGTCCAGCGCGCCCACGCCTACGCGATCGTCGACGAGGTCGACTCGATCCTGGTCGACGAGGCCCGCACGCCGCTCATCATCTCCGGCGAGCCGGAAACGGCCGCCAAGACGTACTACGACTTCGCCCGAGTCGTGAAGACACTCGACGGCGTCCAGACGAAGACCGGCGAGAAACCCGATGAAATAGCGGACGCTGATTACACGTTCGACGAGAAATTCAAGACGGTCTCGCCGATGGAGTCGGGCATCGAGAAGGTCGAGCGCGCGCTCGGAATCGAGAACCTCTACGACCCGCGGAACGCCCAGCTCGTGAACCACCTGATCCAGGCGCTGAAGGCCGAGTCCCTCTACCACGGCGATCAGGACTACGTCGTCATGGACGGCGAGGTGAAGATCGTCGACGAGTTCACCGGCCGGATCATGGAGGGCAGGCGCTGGTCGGAGGGCCTCCACCAGGCCGTCGAGGCGAAGGAGCGCGTCCCGATCAAGGAGGAGCACATCACGCTCGCCACGATCACGCTCCAGAACTACTTCCGTCTCTACGAGAAGCTTGCCGGCATGACCGGAACCGCGAAGACCGAAGAGAAGGAGTTCCAGGA
>JACCYG010000135.1 GCA_013696595.1 Actinomycetota bacterium
ATACGCGTCGGGCTCCGCGAGGCCGACGAGGTGGCCGATCGCCCACGTGACGACGTACTCGTCCGACTCGAGGTAGGCGTCGTGCTTCTCGAACTTCCCGGGCAGCGCGCCCGCGAGATCGCGCCCCACGGACGGCTTCTCGGCGATGACAAGGGTCTTAGAGCTCATTCTGAAATGACGACTCGTCGTCGGGGTCGTGATGGCGGTAGTCAGACGCAATGTCGCGGTGGTAACCAAACGCGGATGCGTATACGGGCGCGACCGAGAACGCATCAGCGCGCCGCCCAGCGCGGGCCCGGCGGCACAGTGCTTCGTTTCGGAAGGAGCTCCTAACCACGGCGATCACCATAGCTAAGGGTCAAAACGGCGATACTCGCGCGAATGCCTGATTTCACGGAGGCGTCGCCGTTCTTTCGCTTTCTCGGCGCGGTCAGCCGCCCTGTGCTGTACGGCCCTTTTCGCCTGCGTGCGTTCGGTCTCGAGCATGTTCCACGGGCCGGTGGGTTTGTCCTTGCCTCCAATCACACGTCGAACCTGGACGCGTGGCCTCTGGCGCTTCCGCTGTACCCGCGCCAGCTTCACTTCATGGCGAAGGCGGAGCTCTACAAACCGGTGTTGGGGACGATCCTGGACGCAACGGGCGCATTCCCGGTCCGTCGGGGCGAGCGCGATGCGGAGGCGTTCAAGACGGCCGTCTGGCTCGCGCGCGAGGGCGGAGTCGTGGCGATGTTTCCTGAGGGCACGAGGAGGAGCAAGGGCCTGCGGAAGAAACGTGAGGCGCGACCGCACCCGGGCGCGGCGAGGATCGCGTTAACTGCGGGGGTGCCGCTGGTACCGGCCGCGGTCGGCGGGACGGATCGCCTATCCCGGTTGGGCCCTCTCCACGTCGCGTATGGCTCGCCGATCGAGCTGGACGGCCTCGGGACGACTCGACGCTGGGCTGCACAGGAAGCAACCGAGCGGCTGATGGAGGAGATCGCACGCTTGCAATCGACCTTTGCGGACAATTCCCGGGCGGAGCCGGAATAGGAACTGCCGATTTGCGTGCGCCATACTGATTCCGCTTGAGACCCCTGCTCGCAGTCGACGGCGACTCGCTCGCGCACCGCGCGTTTCACGCGCTTCCGAAGTCGATCACCGGGTCGCAGGGGAAGCCTTCGAACATGCTCCTCGGCTTCGCGAACATGCTCCTCTCGGTCTGGGAGGCGGAGGAGCCGCGGGCGGTCTTCGTGGGGTTCGACTCGATCGGCCATCCGACCTACCGGCACGAGCTCCTCCCCGGCTACCAGGGGGGCCGCGACTTTCCGCCCGAGCTGACGTCCCAGCTCGATCAGCTTCCAGAGTTCGTCGAGGCACTCGGGTTCGCGTGGGCCAAGGAGGCCGGATACGAGGCGGACGACTTCCTAGCCGCCGCCGTCATGACCGAGGATGAGCGCGGCGGTGAGACGCTCGTCCTGACGGGCGACCGTGACCTCTTTCAGCTTGCGAGCAAGAAGACGACGATCCTGATGCCGAAGCGCGGCGTGAGTGACCTCCAGCGGATCGGCCCGGACGAGGTGCGCGAGCGCTACGGCGTCGACCCCGAGCAGGTCGCGGACTTCGTCGCACTCCGCGGCGACTCGTCGGACAAGATCCCCGGCGCGAAAGGAATCGGAGAGAGCCGTGCCGCGACGATCCTCCGCGAGCACGAGACGCTTGACGCGGCGATCGAGGCCGGCGTCTTTCAGGCACAGGCCGACGAGCTGCGGAAGTACGCGCGCATCACCCGCCTCCAGTACCACGCACCGATGCCGGATCTTCCTGACGCGGAGCCGAACTGGAACGAAGCTGCAGAGGTCGTCGCCCGTTGGGGCCTCGGGAACCTCGAGGGCCGCCTGCGCGAGCGGGCCGACCGCTAGGCACCCCGCGCGAGCGCCGTCGCTAGGTGCACCACGGGCGGACCGTCGGTCCGCGCGGCCCGCCCGCGCAGGTGCATGAGGCAGCCGGGATCGGCCGTCACGAGCGCATCCGCCTCGCGCGCGCCTGCGAGCTTGTCGTCGGCCATGGCGACCGAGACCTCCGGCTGCCGCACCGAGAAGGTGCCTCCGAAACCGCAGCAGAGGTCTGGTCGAGGAAGCGAGACGAGGCGCGCGCCCGACTTCTCCAGGAGTCGCCGTGGCGGATCCGAGATC
>JACCYG010000160.1 GCA_013696595.1 Actinomycetota bacterium
GTCCGGAGCGTCACGCTCACCGAGTGGAGGACGGTCTTCGTCGTCCTGCCCGAGCGGTAGTCGCACGTGACGTCGATGACGTCGAGAAGGGGCTCGGACTCCGCCTCGCGGATCGGCAGCACGGAGCCGGCCAGCGGCCGTGCCGCAATCTCCTCGACCCGAAAGCAACGGGCGCGATGACCCGGCGCGACCTCGAGGAGCTCGGGATGATTCTCGCGCGTGTGGTCGGTCGCGTACGAGCATCGCGGCGCGAACGAGCACGCGTCGAGGACCACTCTCGAGGGCGGCCGGCCCGGGATGACCGCGACGTTGCGCGGCTTGTCCATGTTGGGGATCGCGGCGATCAGCGCCTGCGTGTAGGGGTGACGAGGCCGTCGCGAGACGTCGGCAGCGGCGCCGATCTCCACGATCTCGCCCGCGTACATGACGGCGAGGCGATCGGCGACCTTGCCCAGAAGCGCGAGGTCGTGGCTCACGTAGAGCGCGGCGACGCCGGTCTCGGAGACGAGCGAGCGGAGGAGCGTGGAGATCCGCGCCTGCGTCGTCACGTCGAGCCCGGTCGTCGGCTCGTCGAGCAGCAGAACTTCCGGCTTGCACGAGAGCGCGATGGCGATCGCGATCCGCTGCTGCTGGCCTCCGCTGAACTGGAAGGGATACCGAGCGAGCGCGGTCGGCGGGTCGGGAAGGCCGACGGCCTCGAGCAGCTCCAGCTGGCGCGCGCGCAGTTCCTGGCCGTGAAGGCCGAGATGCGTGACGAGCGGCTGGGCGAGCTGACGGCCGACCGGGATCGCGGGGTTGAGGGCGCCCACGGCGCTCTGCGCCACGTAGGCGACACGCTTGCCCCAGATCGATCGAAGCTGTGACGTCGAGAGCTTGAGCAGGTCGAGCTCACCGAGGCGCGACGATCCGGAGAGCACGTGCGCCCCGGGGCTCCGGTAGCCGATCGCGGCGAGCGCCGTCGTCGACTTTCCGCAGCCCGACTCGCCGGCGAGGCCCAGGATCGCCCCCGGCTCGAGGGTGAAGTCCGCCTCCCAGACGACGATGTTGTCGGTCTCGTCACCCCGGACGTATCCGACCGTCAAGTTGTCGACTCGCATGATGGAGGCGGACCCTTCGACCTCGGGTTGCGTGACGGGGATCGCCGCGCTCAAACCGGAACGATCCCCCGTGCGGCCTCACGTGTGAGGTGCCGCGTCAGCGCGTCGGCGATCATGTTGAAAGAGATCGAGAGCGCGGCGATCCCGAACGCGGGGCCGAGGGTCGCCCACGGCGCAACGCTCAGGAAGTTCCGCGACTCGGCAACCATGAGCCCCCAGTCCGGCTTCGGCGGCTGGGCTCCCAATCCGAGGAAGTTGAGCGTGGCGACGAAGATGACGCCGTAGGTGATCCGGAGGGCGAAGTCGGCGATCGCCGGAGCCGCGATGTTCGGGAGCACCTCCCGCGCGAGGATCGACCCGGTCCGCTCGCCGCGAGCCTGCGCCGCCGCGATGAAGTCACTCGTCACGACCGCCTGCGTCGCGCCGCGGACGATCCGCCCGACGCGAGGGACGAAGACAAGTGCCACCGTCAGCACGAGGACGACCTTCGACGTCCCGAGCCCCGCGATGATGACGAGCACGAGCAGGAGCGGCGGTAGCGTGAGAAGCAGGTCGAAGAGCCGTGTGATCAGGCCGTCGGTGCGACCGCGCGAGTAGGCGCCCAGCATGCCGAGGCCCCCGCCGACGAGAAACGCGACCGTGACCGCGGCGAGCGGGACGAGCACGATCGTGTCTCCGCCCACGAGGAAGCGGCTGAAGACGTCGCGCCCGAGGTTGTCCGTCCCGAGAAAATGATCGGCCGAGGGCCCGGTGGCCTGCGGGCCGACCCCGAGCTCCGTCGGCGAGTACGGCGTGAAGAAGCGGCCGAACGCGATGATCCCGAGCATGATCGCCCCGAACACGAGGCCGATCCTCCCTTCGAGCGACCCGAGGATCGTCCGCCAGGCCGACGGCGGGCGGGCCTCTTCCTCCTCCTCGATCGGGCGAAGGGGCTCGGGGTCGAGGACGCCAGGCTCGACGACGGCACCCGAGCTCACGCGCTCGCCGCCTTGAGACGCGGGTTGAAGTAGACGACGAGGAGATCGGCGACCAAGCTGATCGCGATGAACATCGCACCCATGACGAGCGCGATCGCCTGGACGGTGAGGACGTCGCCCTGCGCGATCGCCTGGACGAGGGCCTGCCCGATGCCCGGGAAGGCGAAGACGTTCTCGACGACGATGACGCCCGACAGGAGATAGACGAGGTTGATCGCGACCGCGTTGACGAGCGGTACGGCCGCGTTCCGCATGGCGTGGTCCCAGATAACGGTTCGTCGGGCGAGGCCGCGTAGGAGCGCAGCCTGGGTGTACGGCGCCGCGAGCGCCTCACGAGCCGCCCCGCGCGCGATTCGCACGATATAGGGGACCATTGCGAGGATGAGCGTGAGCGAGGGAAGGATGTAGGCCTTGACCTTCTCGGTGCTCGTCCCGAAGGAGAGCGCGGTCGAGTCCGTCGGAAGCCACCCGAGGGTGACGGCGAAGAGCATCAGCAGGCCGATCCCGACGACGAACTCTGGCAGGGCGGCCACGACGACCGTGCCGATGAGAAGCGACAGGTCCTTCCAGGACCCACCCCGCCTGGCCATGAAGACGCCGATCAGCACGGAGATCGGCAGGGCGACGAGCAGCGACACGAGCGACAGCAGGAGCGTCTTCCCGAGCCGTGGCACAACGTCCTCGCGTACCTCCCGCCCTGTGACCGGCGAGACGCCCCAATCGCCGCGGGCGAAGTCGCCGAGCCAAGTCCCATAGCGAACGTAGACCGGCTCGTCGAGGCCGTGCTCCTGCACGTAGGCCTGGAGCTGGGCCTCCGACGTCTCGCGCCCGAGGGCGTTCCGCGCGACCTCCGTCGGCGATTTCACGTTCGTCGCCGCGAACGTGACGATCGAGATG
>JACCYG010000193.1 GCA_013696595.1 Actinomycetota bacterium
ACGTACTACACCGCCTGGGTCGGCGAACGGGTCCTCACCGATCTCCGCCAGGGGCTCTTCTCGCATCTCCAGAAGCTCTCGCTCGGCTACTACGAGCGAAACCGCGCCGGCGCCGTCATCTCCCGCCTCACGAACGACGTGGAGGCGCTCGACCGGCTCGTCACCGAAGGCGTCACGAGCCTCCTCCAGAACACGCTCATGCTCTTCGGGTCTGCCGTCATCCTCTTCTTCCTCGACTGGCGGCTCGCGCTCGCGATCCTCGCCGTCTTCCCCGCCATGAGCCTGGCAACGACGATCTTCCGTCGCCGGTCCTCGCGCGCCTACAGACGCGTGCGCGAACGGCTTGGGCTCGTGACCGCCACCCTCGCGGAGGACATCGCCGGCATGCGCGTCGTCCAGTCCTTTACGCGCGAGGACTCGAACGCCCGGCAGTTCCGCGAGGTGAACGACCACTACCGGGCGGCGAACCACGAGACCGTGGTCCTGAACGCGCTCTACTTCCCGTTCGTCGACTTCCTCTCGTCGCTTGCGACCGCAGTCGTCCTCGGCTACGGCGGGTACCTCATCTTCGACGGATCGATGGAGGTCGGGACGCTTTTCGCGTTCATCGGGTACCTCACGAACTTCTTCGACCCCGTCCAGCAGCTCTCGCAGCTCTACAACACGTTCCTGGCCGCAGTCGCAGCGCTCGACAAGATCATCGACGTCATGGACGAGGACCCGGAGGTGCAGGACCGCCCCGGCGCGCGTGAGCTTCCGCAGATCGACGGCCACGTCCGGTTCGAGGACGTTCACTTCGGCTACGGGAAAGGGCCCGAGGTGCTGCACGGGATCGACCTCGACGTCGCGCACGGGACGACCGTCGCACTCGTCGGGCACACCGGCGCGGGCAAGTCGACCATCGCGAAGCTGCTGGCGCGTTTCTACGACCCGCGCTCGGGGGCGATCACGATCGACGGCCACGATCTGCGCAGTGTCAGGCAAGAGAGCCTCCGCCGCCAGCTCGGCATCGTGCCGCAGGAGGGCTTCCTCTTCGCAGGGACGGTGCGTGAGAACATTCTCTTCGGCCGGCCCGACGCGTCGCCCGAGGAAGTGGCCGCAGCCGCGCGAGCGGTGGACGCGAACGAGTTCATCCTCGAGCTCGAGGACGGCTACGAGACCGAGGTCGGCGAGCGCGGCAGCCGCCTCTCGCTCGGCCAGCGACAGCTCGTCGCCTTCGCGCGCGCTCTCCTCGCCGATCCACGCATACTCATCCTCGACGAGGCGACCTCGAGCGTGGACATCGGAACGGAGCGGCGCATCGACGGCGCGCTCGACACGCTCCTCGCCGGCCGGACGGCGTTCATCATCGCCCACCGGCTCTCCACCATTCGCGACGCTGATCTGATCGTGGTCCTCGAGGACGGTCGAATCGCAGAGCAGGGCACGCACGACGAGCTTCTGGCATCGGGCGGCCGCTACCTCTCGCTCTACGGGGACTGGGCCGAAGCCGCCGCATGATCTAGAGTCCCGCGTCGTGAGCGCGGGCGAAGTGATCGGCGAGGCCTGGGGGATGTACAAGACCCACTGGCGGCACCTGCTTCCGATCGCGTTCGTCGTCTATCTGATCCTCTCGCTCTTCACGCTCCTCCTCGTCCTTCTCCTCGGCCCATTCGGTGCAATCGCGGGCGCCTTCGTGAGCCTCGCCGGTGTCTTCTGGATCCAGGGCGCGCTCGTCACGGCGGTGGAGGACATCCGCGACGGACGCGCGGACCTCTCGATGGGCGAGACGCTCTCGCGCGTCCGCCCGCGCCTGAACACGCTCGGCATCGCCGGCATCCTCGCCGCCCTCGGGATCACGATCGGGCTCATTCTCCTGATCGTTCCCGGCCTCTACCTCGCGACGATCTGGGCGCTGATCGTCCCCGTGATCATGCTCGAAGGCGCGAGCGTCGGCCAGGCGTTCGGCCGGAGCCGCGAGCTCGTCCGGGGGAACGGCTGGAGCGTCTTCAGGCTAATCGTGCTCGTCTTCCTGATCCTCCTCGCGGCCGGGATCGTGGTCGGAATCGTGCTGTCCCCGCTCGGCGACGGCC
>JACCYG010000198.1 GCA_013696595.1 Actinomycetota bacterium
GTCGTAGACGTCGCGGCCCTGGATGTCATCGACTCCTTCGTCGCACGGTCGCTGCGGTCGCTCGCCCTGACGACGAGGCTCCGTGGTGCTGAGACCGTCATCGTCGGAGTCCAACCGGATGTCGCCATCGCGATGGTGCAGTTCGACCTCAACCTGGAACCGCTTCGTACGGCGCTCGACCTCGAGGAGGCGCTGGCGCTGCTCGATCGCTTGGTCCACGCGGGGCGCGACGATGGAAGATGAAGCCTGCGTTCCGATCGCTTCGGACGCGGATATGGTCCCGGCGCGAGCCGAAGGTCGTGCCCTCGCCGAGAAGCTGGGTTTCTCGCGGACAGACGCCACCCTGATCGCAACCGCCATCTCAGAGGTCGCGCGCAACATCGTGGTGCACGTCGGTCGGGGTGAGATCCTGATAAGGCCGATCTACGAGGACGACCGCTACGGAATCGTCGTGATCGCGCGCGACGCCGGCCCAGGCATCCGTGATGTCGAGGCGGCTCTCCAGCACGGTTACACGTCGAAGGCCGGCCTCGGGCTCGGATTGCCCGGCGCACGGCGGTTGATGGACGAATTCGCGATCAACTCCAAGGAGGGGAGCGGGACCATGGTGACCATGAAGAAATGGAGAGTCCGGACGGAGCTCGAGCGCATCCAGGAGCGGCGCCGGCGTGCATGAGGGGGATGACCGCCGGCTCCTCGAATCGGGTGTCGCGGTCAGATCGCGGCCGGGCGAGGCGACGTGCGGCGATGCCGCGGTCGTGAACTCCACCCCCGACCAGGCGCTCGTGGCGGCGATCGACGGGCTGGGGCACGGCGCTGAAGCCGCTCGCGCCGCTCGAATCGCCGCGGAGATCGTGCGCGAATTCGCAGCGGAGACGCCGGTCTCGCTCGTGCGGCGTTGCCACGACGCACTAAAGCAAACGCGCGGCGTAGCCATGAGCCTGGCTTCGTTTTCGGGCTCGGAACGAAGGATCACATGGCTCGGAATCGGGAACGTGGAAGGAAGGCTGGTTAGCTCTGACTCGTCCCTCCCTTCCTTGAGCGGATCGCTCCCGCTCCTCCGCGGCGTTCCGGGACACGAGCTGCCGCCGATGAGACCAACCACCCACGACGCTCGGCATGGTGACGTCCTCATGTTCGTGACAGATGGGATCAGCGCCGCATTTGCGGATTCGCTCGACGTCTCTGGTTCGCCACAAGAAATCGCCAATCGCCTTGCGGTCGAGCATTGGAAAGGGACCGATGATGCACTTGTGGTGGTGGCGCGGTACCTCGGCGAGGGGCGATGACGACGGACGTGGACTGGTTTCGAACGGCATACGCCTCGGCGGTTGAGAGCTATTTGCTCGATACGAGCGAGAGCACTCTTCGAGCGGCGTACGAGCTGGGCCGCGAAGCCGTGAGCAAGGAGCTGAGCGTGCTCGACCTAGCTGTCGGCCACCACGACGTCCTCATCTCCGTCCTCGGCCAAGCGTCGGACACCGACGACGTCGAGCGAATCACGACGGCAGCCGGCGACTTCTTCCTCGAGAGTCTCGCTGCCTTCGAGATGGTTCAGCGCGGGTTCCGAGAGGCCCAGGAGGCCGCGCTACTCGAACGGCGGCATGCGGCCATTCTCCGCCGACTCTCGAACTTTCTCGCTGACGCCTCGCTTGCGCTAAGCACGTCGGACTCCCTCGAGGAGATGCTCCGCCTCGTTGCCGAGCAGGCGCGCGAGATCACCGACGCGAGCTGCTGCCTCTCAAGCGTGGTGCTGGAACAAGGCGAGCCGGAAACGATCGAGGTCGTCTCCCACTCCGAAACGGATCCCGGCTGCGCCACACTGCTTACGCGAACCGAGTTGTCGCCGATCAACGAGCTGATCCGTTCGACCGGCCGGCCAATGAGAATGACGCGAGAGGAGTTCGCGCGTGACCCCGCTTATCGTGCCTTCGCGACGGAATCGCCGGGTCGGGAGGCGCCTCCAGGGTTGCTCGCCGCGCCGCTCACGACCCTCGACGGCCGCGAGCTTGGATGGATCCAGCTCCTGGACAAACAAGACGGCGACTT
This sequence comes from Actinomycetota bacterium, assembly GCA_013696595.1. Classification (GTDB taxonomy): domain Bacteria; phylum Actinomycetota; class Thermoleophilia; order Gaiellales; family Gaiellaceae; genus JACCYG01. The sequence continues at coordinate 2,050 of JACCYG010000198.1, forward strand.
CACCGAGATCGACGAAGCTGCGCTCGTCCACCTCGCGCAGATGGCATCGGCGGCCATCGAAAGAGCACGCCTGTACGAGCGTTAGCGAGACCCGATCTCGAGGCGCAGCGGCTCTCTTTCGCGACGTGTAGTTCCGCCAGCGAATCGCGCTAATGGATACCCGCCTGCAAGCCGAATGTCGATCGCCATGTCATCGTCCTCGCACCGTCGCTCGCGAACTTTCTACCGAACTTTCTACCGACCTGAGCCGACCTGAGCGACCTGACGTACCCTGACGCCGCGCAAACAAGCCGAAAGGAAAGGAGCAAATGCGACAGCCCGACATGAACAAGATGCTCCAGCAGGTGCAGCAGATGCAGGAACAGATGGCGAAGGCGCAGGACGAGCTCGCCAACGAGATCGTCGAGGCCTCGGTGGGCGGCGGGATGGTCACCGTCAAGGCGAACGGGGCCGGTGAGATCGTCGAGGTCAAGATCTCGCCCGACGCGATCGATCCCGACGACGTCGAGTCGCTCGAGGATCTTGTCCTCGCGGGGGTCAACGAGGCGCTTCGCAACGCGAACGAGCTGATGCAGTCGAAGCTCGGCGGCGCGATGGGCGGCCTCGGCCTCCCCGGCCTGTAGGGCGAGGCTTGCCTCGCCCGCCCGAGCTCCTCCGCACGCTCGGGCTCGCGCGCGTCTCGCTCGTCCTCGGGATCGCGGTCGCGACCGGTGTCTTCTTCTACATGGGCACCGAGGGCCACGGCGGCGAGGTCGTCGGCGGGATCTTCCTCATGACCCTCCTCATCCTCTTCGTCCAGCAGGGCCTCAACCGTCGCGAGCGGTTCCTCTTCGCGGGAAGCGCCGTCGTGCTCGGCCTGCTCGCTTTCGCAGCGGGCAGCGCGACCGGTTCGCTCCTTTAAGGGCGGCACGTAGCATTTTGCGGCGTGTTCAGCCCCCTCGTCGACAACCTCGTCGCGCAGCTCTCGCGCCTGCCCGGCGTCGGGACGCGAACAGCTCAGCGGCTCGCCTTCCATCTCCTCCGCGTGCCGAAGGAAGAGGCGTTCGCCCTCGCCGACGCGATCCGCGAGGTGAAGGAGCGCATTGGCTTCTGCCGCGAGTGTGGGAACCTGACGGAGGAAGAACTCTGCCGCATCTGCAAGGACGCGCGGCGGGACCGAACCGTCATCTGCGTCGTCGAGCAGCCCGCCGATCTCATCTCGGTCGAGCGGACCGCCGCCTACCGCGGCGTGTACCACGTGCTCGGCGGGGCCCTCTCACCGCTCGACGGCGTCGAGCCCGAGCACCTGCGGATCGACGAGCTCCTGAAGCGGGTCGAGCGAAACGGCGTCGAGGAGGTCGTGCTCGCGACCAACCCCAACATGACGGGCGAGGCGACCGCCGCCTACCTCGCGGATCGCCTGCGCGAGCGGACGCGCGTGACGCGACTTGCGAGCGGCCTCCCGGTCGGCGGCGACCTCGAGTACGCGGACGAAGTCACCCTCGGACGAGCTCTCTCGGGCCGGCGAGAGATGTAGCCGCAGACTTCAGCCCGACGGTGCGATGCGAAGAACCGTGTACGCCGAGTCGTTCGTGACCCAGAGAGCGCCGTGTCCCACGGCTACGAACGCCGCTGCGTCTAGCGAAATGATCTCAGCGACCGCGTTCTCCTTTGGATCGATCCGCACAAGGGATCCAGTAGTCGGTACGACGGCCCAGACAGAGCCGAATCCGAGGGCGATGCCGAGCCCCGCTCCGCCGACATCGATCTCCCCCACCACTCTCCCGGCGTGAGGATCGATCCGAAGTACAGTGGTGTCTTCCTCGCATCCGCTCGTGACCCAGAGCGCGTCCGCGCCGAGCGCGAGCCTTCCACAGGCGCCTTTCACGGGGACTCTCGCCACCACCTTCCGGGTTCGGGGATCCAGCCGGATTACTTCCCCTGCGCCGGCGAGCCCGACCCATACGGCGGACTGGTCTGCAGCCACCGCCTGGGGATCAGACGGCAGACGGATTGTTTCCACGACCCTGTTCGTTCGCGTATCGATTCGGGAGAGAGACGCTTCGCGATGGTTCGCAACCCATACTCCGCCCGCGCTCACGGCGATTCCTTGTGGGTTCGAACCGACACGAATGGTTGCCACGGCCCTGTTGGTTCGCGGGTCGATGCGTGAAACCGTATTCGCGTCGTTGTTTGTCGCCCAGACGGCTTCTTCGCCATATGTGAGGTAACCGAACTGTCCCCGTCCGATCGGAATGGTGGCAACCACCTTGTTCGTTCGCGGGTCGATCCGCGAGACGGTTTCCTCGAGATGGTTCTTAACCCAGACCGAGCCTCCGCCGACGACGATCCCTCCGGGTGAGGCGCCCACAGGAATCTCAGCGTCGACAGCAGCGGTTTCTACCGTCGTTTCCTCCGGGACTGGTGCCGTCGACGTGGTCGACGAGGTGCCCTGTTTCGGGGAAGGCTCTTGCCCGCCCCCTCCCGCGCACGCTGCCCCGGCTGCGACGACGAACACGCCCAGGGTCATGCGCGTCCATTGTCCGGTCAGCCTCACCGGGCGAATCCAACGTCGGTCGCGGGGTGGAGTCAACCGCTGGCTCGCGTCGAACCGCGGGGTCTAGAAAGCAAACAGGCGCAAATTGCGCACTTTTTCTTCTGAGTCGCTTTACAAGTGTGGTGCGATCCGCTACAACTCCCCTTGCTGAGCCGACGGGCCTTCGGGTTCGTCGGCTCGGCGTTTTTAACGAGGCATTCCGAGCACGCCCCTAGAATCACTCGGCGTGACGGACACAGCCTACGAAGCCGTTCCGGCCGTCGAGCCGACCGATCCGGTCCCGCGCGTCGGGACGGTCGTCATGAAGTTCGGCGGAACCTCGGTGGCCGACGCGGAGAAGATACGCCGCGTCGCGCAGCGGCTGGCTGCGGCGAAGAGCGCAGGTGCCCGCGTCGTCGGCGTCGTCTCGGCGATGGGCCATCACACCGACGAGCTCGTCTCTCTCGCACACGAGGTCTCGCCGAAGCCGAAGCCGCGCGAGCTCGATATGTTGATCTCGGTCGGCGAGCGCATCTCGGGCGCCCTCGTCGCGATGGCGATCTCCGACCTCGGCCACGACGCGATCTCGCTCACCGGTTCTCAGGCCGGCATCGTCACCGACACGGCTCACGGCAAGGCGAAGATCGTCGAGGTGCGGGCGCGGCGCATTCACGAGGCGCTCGACGAGGACCGAATCGTCCTCGTGGCCGGGTTCCAGGGCGTCTCGACCGCCTACGACATCACGACGCTCGGGCGAGGAGGCTCCGACACCACGGCGGTGGCGCTCGCCGCGGCGCTCGGTGCCGA
>JACCYG010000215.1 GCA_013696595.1 Actinomycetota bacterium
AGCGACCGCGAGGAACCCACGACGTCGTACCGGCCGAGCAGCCGCTCTGGCGACTCGTCGTCGGAGAAGCCGAGCGACTGTGCGCGCTCTACGGCTATCGGCCGATCGTCACGCCCATGTTCGAAGACACCGCGCTCTTCGAACGGACCTCGGGAGCCGGCTCCGACGTCGTCCAGAAGGAGATGTACACGTTCGAGGATCGTGGCGGCCGCTCGCTCACGCTCCGGCCCGAGGGCACGGCGCCGATCTGCCGCGCGTACCTCGAGCACGGCCTCTATCGCGAGCCGCAGCCGCAGAAGCTCTACACGATCGCCACGATGTATCGATACGCCGCGCCGCAGAAGGGTCGCTACCGCGAGCACTGGCACCTCTCGGTCGAGGCGATCGGCTCGAACGATCCAGCGCTCGACGCGGAGATCATCCAGCTCTACGACGCGCTGCTCCGGAAGCTCGGCGTCACTGAATACGCGCTGAAGCTGAACTCGATCGGCGACGGTCAGTGCCGGCCCGCCTACCTCGAACAACTGAACGCGTGGCTCGACGCTCACGAAGCGGATCTCGACGAGGACACGCGGGCGAAGGCGCGCACGAGCCCGCTCCGCATGTTCGACAACTTCGGCGCGAAGCCGCCGGCCGTTCAAACGGCGCTTGCCGAAGCGCCGAAGATCGGCGAGTCCCTCTGCGATCCTTGCCGCGAGCACTTCGCGGCTGTCCGCGGCTTCCTCGACGCCTACGGCGTCTCGTACGAGCTCGAGCCGACGCTCGTTCGCGGCCTTGACTACTACACGCGCACGACCTGGGAGTTCATCGGGCCCGAACACGGCGCGCAGAGCACGATCTCGGGCGGCGGCCGCTACGACGGCCTGATCGAGGAGATCGGTGGCAAGCCAACTCCCGGCGTGGGTTTCGGCGCAGGGATCGAACGGCTTTTGATCGCACTCGAGGACGCCGGCGCAGCCGCCGCACCCGCCCCGGCCATCGACCTGTTCTTTCTCGTCGAACCGGATGCGGACCGCATGGCCGCGCTCGTCGAGCTTGCGAAGTTGCGTGAAGCAGGTCTCGCGTGCGACACCGACTACGCCGGCCGCTCGCTGAAGGGCCAGCGGACGCAGCTGGCGCGCTCGGGCGCGCGCGGGTACGTCCACGTGCGGCGCGACAGCGCACTGGTCAAGTCCGCTCCGGATGCGGATGAGCGCGAAGTCGAAGTGGAGCGGATCGCGGAGACCGTCCTCGCATGAAATGGCGCGACCTCATGTGCGGGGACGTCCGGCCGCACCACGTCGGGCAAAAGCTCACGCTCTCCGGGTGGGCGGACACTCGCCGGGATCACGGCGGCCTCGTCTTCGTCGACCTCCGCGACCAGAGCGGGATCTGCCAGCTCGTCGTCAATCCTGAGCGCACTCCCGACGCCATGGCGGCCGCGCACGCCGTCCGGAACGAGTTCGTTCTTCGCGCAGAGGGCGAAATCGTCCCGCGCGCCCCCGAGAACGTGAATCCGAATCTCCCGACCGGCGCCGTGGAGCTCCAGGTCGACACACTTGAGATCCTCGCGCGCTGCCCTCCGCTTCCCTTCCAGCTCGACGAGGAAGGCGTCGACGAGACGCTGCGCCTTCGCTACCGCTGGCTCGACCTCCGCCGCGAGAAGATGCAGCGGAACATCTCGCTGCGCGCGCGCATGGTTGCCACCATTCGACGTGTGATGGAAGACGCGGGGTTCCTCGACATCCAGACCCCGATTCTCTTCAAGCCGACGCCCGAAGGCGCGCGTGACTTCATCGTCCCGAGCCGGCTCCAGCAAGGCCGCTTTTTCGCTCTTCCGCAGTCGCCTCAGATCCTGAAGCAACTTCTGGTCATCGCCGGCTTCGACCGGTATTACCAGATCGCGATCTGCTTCCGCGACGAGGATCTGCGCGCGGACCGCGTGCAGGAGATCACGCAGCTCGACGTCGAGATGGCGTTCCCGGACCAGAAGTTCCTCTTCGAATTGATGGAACGGATGCTGCAGGCGGTCTGGCGCGAGTGCATCGACGCAGAGCTTCCGACGCCGTTTCCACGGATGACCTGGGCGGACGCCATGAGCCGGTACGGAAGCGACAAGCCGGATCTCCGCTTCGACCTCGAGATCGAGGACGCGACAGAGCTGACGCGCGGCTCGCAGTTCGGGGTCTTCGCCGGCGCTCCCTGCGTGCGCTATCTCACCGTCCCGCAGGCATTCTCGCGCGCGGAGCTCGCGAAGCTCGAGGAGCTCGCCAAGGAGTGGGGGGCGAAGGGGCTTGCATATCTGGTCTACGACGAGGCCGGAGAAATCCGTTCTCCGATCGCGAAATTCTTGTCCGAAGAGGAGCTCCACAGTTTTGCCACAGCGCCGAGCTCGACCGTCCTCTTCGGCGCCGACGATCCGGCGGTCGTCGCTCGCGTGCTCGGTGCGCTACGGCTCCATCTCGGGCGCGAGCTCGGGCTGGTCGACGAGGCCGCTTGGCGGCCGCTCTGGATCTCGGACTTCCCGATGTTCGATTACAGCGCGGAAGAAGGCAGGTGGACAGCAGTCCACCATCCTTTCACGCGCCCCTCTCCGGAATCGGAGCACGCCGTCGAGGTGGATCCGGGATCGGCTCGCGCGCTCGCCTACGACACGATCGTGAACGGGATCGAGATCGGTGGCGGCTCCTTCCGAATCCACGAGGCCGAGCTCCAGTCGAAGGTGTTCTCCGTCCTCGACCTTTCCGCCGAGGAGCAGCGAGCGCGCTTCGGATTCCTCCTCGACGCCCTCGGCATGGGCGCCCCGCCGCACGGCGGGATCGCATACGGAATCGAGCGGATGCTGATGGCTCTCCTCGGCGAGCCGAACCTTCGTGACACGATTGCGTTTCCCAAGAACCAGGCCGGTATCGACCCGATGAGCGGCGCGCCGAGCGAGGTGGGGGAGGAACAGCTCCGGGAGCTGGGAATTCAGCTCAGGCGACCGGACGCCTAATCAGGTTTGCGGTTCTATCAGATGAGTCTCCATACTTACCGCAGGCGCCGCTAACCGAGGAGGCCCGACCAGGATGTCCACGCAAGACGCGAAACGAGCACCAGCGGCTCCCGGGCTGACCGCGCTGCCGCAGTCTCAGGACCTCCCAGTCGCCGACCAGGGCTACGACCGCGCGAAGGTCGAGGAGGCCTTTGACGCGTTCCGCCGCCACGCGACTGCGCTCCAGGCCCAGCTGCGCGTTCTTCAGGTCGCGCCGCGCGGAGCGGCGATCACCGAGCCGAGCGGCCATGCCGTTCGGATGGACGCGCTCCACATTGTGCGCGCCGCCGCCGAGTTCGCCGACACGGTGGAGCGGGACGCGCAGGAGGCCGCGGCGAAGCAGGTCGCGCGCGCCGAGCAGGAGATTCGCGAGCGCCAGGTCGAGCTCCAGCAACACGAGGCCAAGATCGCCCGGATCCGTCAGGAGACCGAGCGCCAGAGGGTCGAGATCCTGAACGCGTCGCGAACGGAGGCGCGCGAGATCCTGACGAAGGCGAACCGCGAGTCCTCGCAGGAGCTTCGCCAGGCGGAAGCCTCGGGAGCGCGACTGCTCGAGCA
>JACCYG010000224.1 GCA_013696595.1 Actinomycetota bacterium
GCTTTGAAGAGCTAGCCGAGGACGGCTTCGAGGCCGACCGTCAGGCCCGGAGGCAGCGTTGGCAGGCGGTCGAGGGCGAGGAGGACGCCCGGGACGAAGGCTTCCCGCGAGAGCGTGTCGTGACGGATCGTGAGCAGTTGACCGTCACCGCCGAAGAGCACCTCCTGGTGGGCGACCAGGCCGGGCAGGCGGACACTGTGGATCGGCACGTCGCCGGAGATGAGGCGAGCCGTCGCCTTGGCCGTCCCTGAGGGGGAGTCGAGCTTCGTCTCGTGGTGGAGCTCCACGATCTCCGCTCTCGGCATGTGACGAGCGGCCTCGGCGGCGAAGCGCATCATCAGAACTGCACCGAGCGCGAAATTCGGCGCAACGAAGACAGCGACGCCGGCGTCGCGCGCCGAGGCTCCGAGCGCTTCGAGATCGTTGTCGTCGAGTCCCGTGGTCCCGACCACGCACGCCAGCCCGCCGGCGAGGCAGCGCTCGACGTTCGGGCGAACGGCCTCCGGCGTCGTGAAGTCGACGGCGGCGTCGTGCCCACCCGGCTCGACCGCGTCGCCGCGGCCGACCCCCGTGACGTCGTGTCCTGCAGCTTCGAGGCGCGGTCCGAGAACGGAACCGACCTTTCCGCCCGCGCCGAGCAGAAGGACCTTCACGCGGCCGCGCGCTCGACGAGCCCGGGCGTCAACCGCTCGACGGCGTCCGTGAATCGCTCTTCGCGGGGGCCGATGGCCGCGACCGAGAGCTTCTCCGGAGCCAGCAGGAGGCCGGCGAGCTGGCCGACCGCAGCGGCATCTACGGCGTCGATCTCAGCCAGGATCTCGTCGAGCGAGAGAAGCTCGCTGTCGGTGACGAGCGATTTGCCGAGCCTGCTCATGCGATTCGACGTGAGCTCCATCGAGAGCATCACGCGCCCTTTGAGATTTTCCTTCGCGCGCGCGACCTCTTCGTCACGGGGCCCATCCTCCGCGAGAGCCGCGAGCTCGGCGGCGACGATCTCCATGCAGGCTGCAAGGTTCTCTTCGCGCGTGCCGACGTAGACGCCGATCTGGCCCGTGTCCGCGTACTGAGAAGCGAAGGTGTAGACCGCGTAGGCGAGGCCGCGTTTCTCGCGGATCTCCTGGAAGAGGCGCGACGAGGCGGATCCTCCGAGCACGCCGTCGAGGATCGACGCCGTGAAGCGGCGCGGATCGGAGCGCGCGATCCCGGGAGCGCCGACGCAAACGTGGTATTGCTCCGTGTCTTTCCGTTCGAACCGAAGAGCCGGCGGCGGAGGAGCGACGAGAAGCGAGCGGGCCGGCGGCTTGCGCAAGGGTGCCTCGGCGCGCTTCGCCGACATCTCTTCCACGAGGTGCACGAGACGGTCGTGGTCAACGCTCCCGGCGGCGGCGAGGACGATGTTGTCCGCGCGGTAGCGGGAACGGTGGTACGCGGCGACGCCGCGGCGCGAGACGGTCGAGATGACTTCCGCGGAGCCGAGCACAGGACGCCCTAGCGGGTGGTCGCCGAAGACCGTCTCCGTCAAGAGATCGTGGACGAGCTCCTGGGGGGTGTCGTCGATCATCGCGATCTCTTCGAGGACGACCTCCCGCTCGGAGTCGAGCTCGGCGAGCGTCGGCGCGAAGACCATGTCCGTCATGACGTCGAGCGCTGTGTCGATGTGCTCGTCGAGCACGCGTGCGTAGACGACCGTGTAGTCCCGCGCGGTTGAGGCGTTCAGCTCGCCGCCGAAGGTGTCGAAGACCTCGGCGATCTCGAGGGCGGAGTACGAGCGCGTCCCCTTGAAGAGCAGGTGCTCGAGAAAGTGAGAGAGACCGGCGTGCGCGTCGTCCTCGTCGCGCGAGCCGGCACCGATCCAGAGACCGAGTGCGGCGGAACGCACGCTCGGAAGCGGCTCCGTGATGACGCGGCCGCCCCCGTCGAGCGTCGTCAGGACGTAGCTCTGCACGCACTCATCGTAACGAGGCTGCCGAAATCTCCTTTTTCGCCGCGTCAGGCGCCGCGATACGCCCGACCCGGATCGCCTGCGGCCCGCGCAAGGAGCGCCAGCGCTTTGAGCGGAGGCCGCGCGAGGCCGTGAACCTCGCCGATGTCCGAAACCTCGCCGCGGACGAGGCGTTCGACCGCGCGCCAGACGATCTGTGTGCGAGCCACGGCGAACGTCGTCCTCGGGAAGCGGTCAAGAGCTCCTTTTACGCCCCAGGAGGCCCACAGCTGGCGGGCCAGGCGACCGGCAAGCCGGGGGCCGTAGGGCTCGAGGGCGCCCGCACGACCGGCGAGAACGTCGAGGACGGCCTCGCTCGCGTACTGCGCGGAGAGAAATCCTTCGAACATCCCGTCGCCGGAGACCGGGTCTACGAGCCCGGCCGCGTCGCCGACCACGAGCGAGCGGCCTCGAGCGAGCACCGATGTCGGCTCGCGAAGGGGCAGACGGTAGCCGCGGATCTCTTCGAGGTCCTCGAGGCAGACGCCGTGCTCGGCGCAGAGACGCCGTAGCTCGGTGCGCAGGCGAGGGCCCTCCTCCTCCCAGCCGCCGAGTCCGACGTTCACGTGGTCGCCCTTCGGAAAGACCCAGCCGTAGCCGCCGGGGATGCCGCCCAGCTCGACGACGACGCGGCCGCCGTAGCGCCCCTGCGAGACGTGGTCGTAGCGAACGTTGCCCTCGAAAGCCACCCCGTGCACGTAGCTCGACGTGAAGCCGAGCGAGCGGGCGCTGAGCCCGTTCGCGCCGTCGGCGCCGACGAGCACGGCGCTCCGGGCACGGCCGCCCTCCCAGGAGACGGTGACGCCGTCGGGCTCCTCCGTGAGCCCCGTCACGCGGACGCCGTCGCGGACGACCGTCCCCGCGCGCGCGGCCTCCTCCAGGAGGTGGGCGTCGAGCCGGCGGCGCTGCGTCATCCAGACGAGCGGCTTATCCCCCCCGCGCTCGAAGGTCCTGCCGAAGTTCAGGCGCAGCTCCATCCGATCCACCACGTCCTCGACAACCGGGCTGACGTCGACCGGTGCCTCCCGCACGGCACGCAGGGTCAGACCACCGCCGCACGGCTTGTCGCGGGGAAAGCGGGCGCGGTCGATCAGGAGCACTGACGCGCCGGCGCGAGCGAGCCGCCAGGCGGCGGTCGAACCGGCCGGGCCGGCGCCGACGACAACGGCGTCGAAGCGTTCCATCGCGGGCGGATGCTACGCGACGAAGCCGTCCGCCCCTCGAACGAAACGAACAGGTAGAACGTGAGCGTGGCAACGTTCCTCGTCGTGCTGCGCCGCTCCGGGCCTCGGTGGGAGCAATCCAAGCCGCTGGAGGAGCAGACCGACTGGATCGCGCACGCAGCCTTCATGGACGGGCTCGTGGACGCCGGTTTCGTCATCCTGGGCGGCCCGCTCGCCGACGAGGACCGCGTGGTGCACGCCGTCGAGGCCGGGTCGGACGACGCAGTCCGCGCGCTCGCGCGTGATCCATGGAGCGAGACGCATCTCGAGGTCGACACGATCGACCCGTGGA
>JACCYG010000226.1 GCA_013696595.1 Actinomycetota bacterium
GAGCGGGTCGAACCTCGACCCGCGAGCCGCGGCGCTCGCTCAGGAACTCCGCGAGCGCAGGGTTCGTCCCGACGCGCGGGGGCACGACGATCAGCGGCGGCACCGCCGGGGCGCTCCCGTAGTACTCGAGACAGAACTCCTCGAGCAGCGTCGCTTCGTCCTGGCCGGCGACATTCTCGAGATGGAAGCTGAGCCGATCGACGAGCCGTCCACCGCGGAGCGGAAAGACCTGAACGGCTGCGCGGTCGCCGTCGACGGCGATCCCGATCACGTCGACCGTCCCGATCGCCCGCTTGTCCGCCGCCTGCCGCTCGGCGAGGTGCCGCACGGAGAAGAGCCGGTTTCGGTAGCGCGCGGCCTCCTCGAACCGCTGCCCCTCGGACGCGTCCTGCATCTTTTGCTCGAGTGTGCGCAGGATCGGCGCAGTGTCGCCGGAGAGGAACTCGACGACGCTGTCGATGACCGCGCGGTAGTCGTCCTGGGAGACGTAGCCGACGCAGGGCGCCAGGCAGCGCTCGATGTGGTAGTCGAGGCAGGGGATCCCCGAGTGGCGGCCCGGCTGCGGGCCTTCGCACGGCCGGTACGGGAAGACGCGGTTCAGGACGTCGAGCGTCTCGCGAACCTTCTTCGCGTTCGCGTACGGGCCGAAGTAGACGACGCCGCGGCGGTGCCGTTCGCGCGTGAACATGACGCGCGGGTAGTCGTCCGCCACGGTGACGGCGATGTACGGATACGACTTGTCGTCGCGCAGACGGACGTTGAACGGCGGCCGGTGGCGCCGGACGAGGTTCTGCTCGAGGTGGAGGGCCTCCACCTCCGACTGCGTCACGATCACCTCGATGCGCCCAACGCGATCGACGAGCGTCTCGAGGCCCCTTCGCGTCTCCCCGACGCGGAAGTAGGAGCGGACGCGCGGGCGGAGCGACTTCGCCTTCCCGACGTAGAGGACGGCGTCGTCCGCGCCCCGGAACAGGTAGACGCCGGGCTTCGGCGGCAGCCCTTTGAGTTGCTCCTCGATCCGCTCGGAGCGGCCTTCGACGGCGGTGGCCATTTCCGACCAAGCCTAGCCGCGACCATTGCCGCCAGAACCCTCTCGCGAACCGGATACCACCGCAGCCCGTACCTGCCTCCCAATGGAATCACGCGAGCGCTTCGCCAGGAATCTCCGCTACGTGCGCCTTCGGGCCGGCCTCTCCCAGGAGGCGCTCGGCTACTCCTGCGGCCTCCATCGCACGGAGATCTCGCTGCTCGAGCGTGGCGGTCGCGACCCGCGCCTCTCGACGGTCCTCCGGCTCGCCGGTGCGCTGGAGATCTCACCGGGCGAGCTCCTCAGCGGGATCAACGGCGCCCCGCCGCGGTCTTCACAAGCTCGGCGCCGCCCTTCTCCGCCGTAACAAACCGGGCGCGCCCGCCTGCCCGCCGACGCACGCGCCCGTGGTTCGAGATTACGACGTCGGACGCAACGTGTGCTCCCACGATCGTGCCGATGCCGTGACACGAGGGATACGATTTCGGACGTGCCTCCCGAGGCGGTTGCAGACCAGTACGTCGCCTATACGCTCTACCGCATCGATCCGGCCTGGCGGCGTCTGCCGGTCGAGGAGCGCGCGGCCGGAAAGGACGCTTTCGCCGAGGTCCTCGAGGAATGGTCCGAACGAATGGACATCCGTGGCTACAGCCTCGTCGGTGTACGCCCTGAGGTCGACCTCATGCTCTGGAAGCTCACCGAGCGGTTCGACGACTTCCGGGAGCTCGCGGCCGATCTCAACGCGACCCCGCTCGCCGGCTACGTGACCACGCCCTACTCGTACCTGGCTGCGACGAAGCCCTCGAAGTACTTCGAGCGCGATTCGAAGCGTCCCCCCCGCCGCATCGTTCCGCGCGGCGCTCCGTACCTCGTCGTCTACCCGTTCGTGAAGAAGCGCGAGTGGTACGCGCTCCCGATCGAGGACCGCCGTCGCGCGATGCAGGAGCACGCGACGATCGGCAGCCGCTTCGTGACGATCACGAACCACACCACCTACTCGTTCGGGATCGACGACCAGGAGTTCATGACCGCGTTCGAGTGTGAGAGCCCGGCCGACTTCCTCGAGCTCATGATGACGCTCCGCGAGACCGAGGCGAGCCGCTACACCGAGCGCGACACGCCGATCTTCGTCGGCGCCGCAGCCGACATCCGAGCGATCCTCGACTCGCTCGACGGCGCCGCCGCTCGCGTGGAGGCTCGTAGGGTCGTCTAGCGCGCTCGCCTGACGCTAGTCCAGCGAAGCGGAGCGGCTCCGCGAGCTCGAGCCGAGCTCGGACGATGACACCTGGTCGTCCGCGTCGCCGAGCGGCCGGCGAACGAGCACGGGAGACACTCTCCGACGCCCGAATTCGAGCGCGCGGCCGAGCCGGTGCCGGTTCGCGGACAGAGCCTGGAAGATGCCCGCCGGCATCGCGACGAGAATCGACGCCAGTCGCAGGACCGAGGCGCTGACTTCTTCCCTTTCATATCCGAGCTCGCGCATCAGCCGTCCCGTGATCATCTGAACGATTCCGATCTCCTCCGGGGTCAGAGTCTTGCGCCAGCGGGTGAGCGGCTCGGCTGAGATCCCTTGCGTTCCGTGAACGCTCGCGTACGAGCTGGCCACGACCTTGACCTCATCGAGCATCGACTCCTGATACCCGACTCCCAGCCACTCGGTCAAATCCCGGACGGCATCTTCGGTCGTCATGACGAGTGACTCGTAGCTCTGGATGAAGACGCGTTCCCCGCCGAATCTGGCCCGGGCGTCGTAGCTCGCGCGCACCGTCCCGTTCCAGAGAAGCGCGGTGAGCACGATGTTGTACTGCTGCCTCGCCCGGAGAAAGTGCGTCTTCGGGTTTCTGCGGCGCCGGAAGAAAGCGCGCTGCCAGGCATCCCGGTAG
>JACCYG010000235.1 GCA_013696595.1 Actinomycetota bacterium
GTCGTACTCGAACCCCCAGCCGGCCGCCTTGACTCCGGGGAGCCGAATCGCCCAGTCGCCCCGCGCGCGGACCTCCTCCTCCAGGAGCCACTCGACCGCCCGCGCCACCGGCGGGTCCGTCGTGCCCAGCCCGGCCGTGCCGAGTCCGAGCAGCGCGAGCGCCGTGTCCCACACCGGCGACTGGCACGCCTCGGGCCGGAGGCGATCCCCGTCTTCGATCATGAACCGTTTCCAGCCGTCGATCCCGCGGCGAAGGTACGGCGAGTCCGGCCCGTGGCCTCGGCACGCGAGAGCGATCAGGGACCAGACCCACGGAGGCTGAATCCCACCCCACGAGCCATCCAGCTCCTGGCGTTCGAGAATCCAGCGTTCCGCGAGCGCGAGCGCGCGCTCACGCACGGGCTTCACCGGGTGCTCGGCGTAACGGGCCAGCCCGCGATCGATCACATTCCACGCGCTCCTGGGACGTGGTTGGGGACCGAGGTCGAGCTCGCGGCAGAGGCGCTCCTCGGGGACACGGCGTACGGGCCGGTAGTGCATGACGATCGTGAGCGGGACGATCGTTCCGCGCGCCCAGCAGGCGAAGGTGTAGACCGAGAGCGGCGCGCGAGGGGAAAGAAGGACCAGCTCGGGCGGGATCACCTGGATCTCGTCCCAGGGCCAGAGGCCGAAGAGCGCGAGCCAGATGCGGGTGAGCACGCGGGCGGCGCCGATCCCGCCCTGTTCCGCAGCGAAGCGACGCGCGCCGGCGATGCGTGGGTCATCTCTGTCGAGGCCGGCCAGACGTAGCGCGGCGTACGCCTCGATGGTCGCGTCGAGATTCGGCTCCCCGCCCCAGTAGATCGCCCAGGTACCGTCGTCGCGCCGGCGTGCGAGCAGCTCGTTGAGGCAACGACGTGTCGTGTCCTCGTCGCGAATGCGGAGGAACTCGAGAAAGAAAAGGTGCTGCGCCGTCATGGTCACGTTCGACTCGAGCTCGCCGACCCACCAGCCACCGGGGCACTGCAGAGACAGCAGCCGTTCGACAGCGGCGTCCAGGGCCCGGTCGAGGTCGGTCGCGACGGCGACACTCATGCGCAATGCCCGGCCGCGGGGTTGCGACGCGACAGAAGGTTCACGCGCGCGAGTAGGAGTTCCCCCGGGGGACCCCCCGTAGGTACCCCCATGCGGTCAGCGTAGCTCGGAAAGGCGCACGCGTGGGTCGCACTCTGTGTCGAGTCTGTAACGACCCTGTGGCGGTTCATGCCTCGACTCGATTCGCCACTGCCGTGAGAGCAAGCGCTGCTCGTTGGCCGCTTAGAACCGCGCTTTCCATCGTCGCCGGCCACCCGGTGTTCGTCCACGCTCCCGCTCGAACGACGTTCGGTCGACTCGTCTCCGGCCCCGGGCGGAGCGCAGCCGTTCCCGGCCGACCCGCGAACGTGGCGGCCGGCTCCCGGCTGACGCGCGACCAGAGGAGCTCGGCCGAACCGAGCCGCTCGGTCAACTCGCGCGCAACGATCCCCACGAGCTCGCGGCCGCGCGTCGCGGCAAGCTCCGGCGCGCCACTCGAGACCACCGTTAGATACTGCCTGTTCGCAGGCGGCCGACCTGTGATGCGGCCGCGGTCGAATACCCAGTGCGCCGCGCTTGCGAGGAGCGCCGCGAGCGGGAAGTGAAGGATGACCCGGTCGACCAGGAGGTGAACGCTCACGATCGGAGAGTCGTCGAGGAGCGGCGTCGGTTCGCCGAGGAGGCGCGCGCTTTCGGCCGGCGGAAGGGCGACGACGAACGCGTCGCCGTCGACTCGATGCCCGTCCCCCAGGACGGCCGCATCCCCCTCGAGACCCACCACGCGCGCGTTCACACGCACGTCCGCGCCCGCAGCCGCGAGCGCGCGGCCGGCTGCGTCTCCATGGATTTCGCCGAGAGGGGCCGCCGGGAGCAAGAGATCGCTGGCGCCACCGCCCCCGAGGAGCGCGGTCTGCACGGTGAAGATCCCAAGCGCAGCGCTCGCCTCGTCGCTCCGGAGATTCAACGCGGGCCGGATGAATACGTCCCAGAACCGGTCGATCGCCTCGCGCGACTGACCCAGTCGGAGGAGGAGGCTGGCGAACGTCTCGTCGTCGTGGTCGAACGGGTCGAATGCGGCGATCCGCCGGCTCGCGCGTACGACCGTAAGGCGGTCGGAGAAGGAAATG
Organism: Actinomycetota bacterium; assembly: GCA_013696595.1. GTDB lineage: Bacteria > Actinomycetota > Thermoleophilia > Gaiellales > Gaiellaceae > JACCYG01. The sequence goes on from JACCYG010000235.1 coordinate 2,181, forward strand.
TGACGGTACCGAAGGAGCGCTGCGAGTCCCGGAGCGATCGCCGACACCGATCGATCGGCCGCGATGACAGGGAGAGCGAGCCGCGTGCGACTCACCGCGCCCGACTGGCCGATGCGCGCCAGGAAGTGGAGGTACGCCGTGAAGCAGCCAAGAGCAACGTGCTGGCCGTTGTCGGGCGGCGGCGAGGGGTCACCGTCACGCTCGGGAAGCGTCTGGACGGCGCCGCCGAGAGTCGGTCGCGCCTCGAGCAGCGTCACGGCTTGACCCGCATCGACGAGATCGAGCCCGGCCGCGAGCCCGGCCAGGCCACCCCCGACCACGATCGTCCTCACAGCGCCGCCACCGCTCTGGCCTTTCCGAGGGCCGACAGGTGCGGGCGCTCGCTGAACACGTCGAACTCGCAAGCGCGCATTTGCGCGAGGAGACCGCGATAGATGCCGGCGAAGGCACGGACGCACAGCCGGCTCCGTCGGTCGAGGAGCGGAAGAAGCCCCAGCCCTTCTCGGAGGAGGCCGTCGGCACGATCCGCCTGGACCTCCATGACGGTGCACCACCCGGGCCCGACTCGTCCCGCCGCGAGGTCGCTCTCGGTGACGCCGGAGGCCCGGAGCTCCTCTTGCGGAAGGTAGACGCGGCCGAGGCTCCAGTCCTCGGCGACGTCGCGCATGATGTTGATCTGCTGGAGCGCGATGCCGAGCGTCTCGGCGAGCTGGCGGGCCGCGCCCGGATCGCTCGGCTCGTACACCGCTGCACATGCGACCCCGATCGACCCGGCGACGCAACGGCAGTACTCACGGAGCTCTTCGAAGGTTTCGTACCTCGTCCGCTCGGTGTCCATGAGCGCCCCCTTGACCAGGTCGAGAAGCGCCGAGGTCGGGATCGGGTAGCGCGTCGTCGCATCGGCGAGGGCGACGAGCACCGCGTCGTCCCCGGGCGCCGCCGGAAGAGCCTCGACCGCCGCTCGGCAGGATTCGAGTCGCTGACGCCGCCCGTCGAGAGTGCGCACGGCCTCATCCGCGATGTCGTCGACACGGCGAGCGAAGGCGTAGAGCGCGGCGACAGCCTGCCGCTTGGGCCGCGGCAGGAGAGCGATGCCCCAGCCGAAGTTTCTGGCCTCACGTCTCGTGATCGCGAGCGCTTCGGAGTAGGCCTCGCGAAGCGTCGTCATGGCCGCACGAGGTCGCGCAGCGCGAGCGCGGTAAGCGTCAAGCGACTCGGCGCTGGACGTCGTGTGAAGACATCCCAGCCGGCGCGTTCAAGCGAGGCAAGCGCGGCGAGCCCTCCGTGTGCGAAGAGCGCGACCGAGCGGCCGGAGCGCCCTCCGAGCGCAGCGCCGAGCGGGCGGCCGCGACTGAGGAGCGCGCGCGCCCGATCGGCCTCGAAGCGAAAGAGAGAAACGAGCCGCTCCGACGGCGGTCCTGCCCGAAGCTCATCCTCGGCGACCGCGAACCGCCGCAGGTCCTCCTGCGGCAGGTAAACGCGACCGAGCGCGAGGTCCCGGGGAGGGTCCTGCAGGAAATTCACGAGCTGGAGCCCGGTGCACACGTCGTCGCTCAGCGCGACGAGGTCGGGCTCGTCGGCTCGCCCGAAGACGCCAAGCACTAGCCGCCCGACGGGCTCGGCGGAATAGGCGCAGTACTCACGCAGCTCTCGCCACGTGTCGTACCGTGACCGTCGCTGGTCGATCCGGTTCGCTTCGATCAGGCGTGCGAACGGCTCGCGCGGCAGGCGACAGGTCGTGATCGTCGTATGGACTCGGCGCATGACCTCGGTCCGCGGCGGGCCGTCGAGATCGCGCTCGAGCTCGTCGAGGAGCGCCTCCCGATCGCCGGGCGCTTCGTCGCCGAGATTGTCGACGAGGCGGGCGAAGCCGTAGATCGCGCGCAGGTGCGGCCGCGCCTTCGGGGGCGCGAAAATGGACGCGACAGGGAAGTTCTCGCCACGGGCGCGCTCGCCGATCCATTCGAGCGAGAACTCAGGCGTCTCGAGCAAGGCTTGCGACGGCATAGTGCAGATTCTCCCATGGAGGTTCGGCGCTTTGGCAAGACGGACGTTGACGTCCCCGTCATCGGCCTGGGGACCTGGCTCACGTTCGACGTCGGCCCGTCCGGGCAGCGAAACGCAAACTCCGTCGCCGACGCGGCCTTCGCGGCCGGCACGCGGTTCGTCGACTCGTCGCCGATGTACGGGCGGGCGGAGCACGTGCTGGGGTCGGCGCTCGGCGAGCGAAGGGACGAAGCGTTCGTCGCCACCAAGATCTGGACGAGATCACCGGAGGAGGGTCGCGAACAACTACGGCAGCAGCTCGACCACTTTGCCGGCCGGGTCGACCTCGAACAAGTGCACAATCTCGTCGCCTGGAAACGCCAGCTCGCCTGGCTCGAAGACGAGCGCGAAGCCGGCACGATTCGCTTCCTAGGCGCGACGCATTACAGCGCCTCTGCATTCGACGAGCTCGAGCAGGTGATGCGAACCGGTCGGATCGAGGCGATCCAGATTCCGTACAACCCGGTCGAGCGCGATGTCGAGCGCAGGATTCTGCCGCTCGCGGAAGAGCTGGACCTCGGTGTGATCGCGATGCGACCGCTCGGCGGTGAAGGAGCGCTCCTGCCCGGTCCGGATCCGGCCAAGCTCGCGCCGCTCGGCGTAGAGACGTGGGCCGAGGCGCTCCTCGAGTGGGCTCTCTCCGATCCGCGTGTGCACGTCGTCATTCCGGCGACTTCCGATCCGGATCACGCGCGCGCGAACGCCCGTGCCGGGCGGCTGCCGTGGTTCGGGCCGGATGAGCGCGAAGTCATCGGACGCCTCGCGGCGTCTACGCGCTAGGCCGAGGCTCCGGGTAACGGCTCGAGGCCGAGCTCCGCAAACACTTGATTCGTGTGCTCGCCGAGCGCCGGCACCGCGCCCGGTTGGGCGCGCTTTCCGCCCAAGACAATCGCGTTCCCGATCGTCGGAATCGGGCCTAGGGGCGAGTCGATCGTTGCGACGAGCCGATTGTGCGCGAGCTGCGGATGCTCCATCACCTCGCCTAGCTCGTTCACGCGTCCGCAGGGGATCCCGGCGGCTTCGAGCTGCGCAATCCACTCGGCGGCTGGGCGAGTGAGGAACTCGGCCTCGAAGGTCCTTTCGAGCTCGATGCGGTGCGCGACGCGGCCTTCATTCGTCGCGTAGCGATCATCCGCCAGCAGATCGGGTCGCTCGAGAACCTCCTCGCAGAGGCCGCGCCAGTGTGCCGGTGAGAGCACGGCGAGGCTGAAGAGCCGTTCGTCGCTCGCGGGATAGGGGCCGTAGGGGCAGAAGAGCGGGTGGCGCATCCCCGTGCGCGGGGGTGTCTCTCCGCGATGCCACCACAGGTGCGGGAAGTACCCGAGCCAGTCGAGCGTGACGTCGAAGAGCGACACCGCGACGTGCTCGCCCGCCCCGGTCGAAGCCCGCCGGACGAGAGCGGCGAGCGTGGCGATGGCAGCGTAGGTTCCCGCACCGACGTCGCAGAGCGACACGGCGAGGCGCGCAGGGTCGTCGGGCGTCCCCGTCAGCGAGATGAGGCCGGTTTCCCCTTGCATCACGAGGTCGTACGCGTTCTTGTCCGCATATGGACCGTCAGGGCCGTAACCCGAAATCTCCGCGTAGACGATGTCGGGCCGAAGCACGCGGACGGTCGGCTCGTCCAGGCCCACCCGCTCCGCCCAACGCGGCGTGAAGTTCTGGACGAAGACGTCGCTTCGTGCGATCAGCCGCTCGAGCGCGGGGCGTGCCCGCGGGTCCTTGACATCGAGCGCGACGCTCCGCTTCCCGCGGTTGACCCAGACGAAGCCGCTCGAAAGGCCTCCCGCGATCGTGTCCCATGCGCGCGTGACGTCGCCGCCGTCGGGTCGCTCGATCTTGACGACGTCGGCACCGAGGTCGGCGAGCAGGCGAGTACAAAGGGGTCCGGCGAGGCCGATCTCGCAGGCCGTGACGCGAATCCCGTCCAGGAGCACCGGCCTACTGTAAATCTGCATCCGCTAGGGAGACCATTGGCAGGGAGCGGATTTCGTGACCCGCTCCCTGCATCCGGCCGAGGCAAACCGCAGCGTCCTTCGAGCTGACCTAGTTGACTAGGACCCCTCCGTCAACCCGATCACGTTCCCTTCCGGATCGGCGAACATCGCGAGCGTGACGAGATCACCGATCTGCTCGCGGGGCATGATCGTACGACCACCGAGCTTCTCGATCTTCTCGAGGTGGGCATTGATGTCAGGCACGTTCACGTAGAAGGTGACGTGGCCGTCGCCCTCCGGTGCCGCGCCCACGCCGCCGTTGATCCCTTCGCCGCCGTTGTCGACGATGCCGTACTTCATCGGATTGTTTGTGTCGATCTTCCAGTCGAACGCGTCGGCGTAGAACTTCTGGAGCTTCGCACCGTCCTTCCCGATGACCTCGAAATGAATGACCGGGTTCCCCATGCTGCCTCCTTGTCAGACGACGCTTCCTATTTCTACGACGTTCTCGCGCCGGATTGGAAAGCTAGGACTCGGGCATCTGGGCATGGGGGATCAGCAATTCTCTCTTCTCGCTCCGCCCGCGCTGAGCGTCAGACCGACAGACTCGGGAAGACGTCAGGTGGGCATAGCGTTCGTGTTTACGAAACCGACGAGAGGAGGAGCCGTGGCGGAGCTTCCGGAGAAGGCGCGCAAGCTCTTCAAAGAGCCCAATCTGACTTACATCGCGACCGTCATGCGGGATGGTTCGCCGCAGGTCACTCCCGTCTGGGTCGAGCTCTCGAACGGCCACGTGTGCTTCAACACCGCGGTCGGGCGTGTCAAGGAGAAGAACATCCGTCGCGACCCGCGCGTCGCGGTCTCGATCGCCAACCGCGAGGACCCGTACGACAAGGTCGACCTCCGCGGCCGCGTCGTCGACATGGTGGTCGGCCCAGAAGCGGACGAGATGATCGATCGCCTCGCGAAGAAGTACCTCGGCGAGGACGAGTACCCGTGGCGCAGCCCGGACGAGCAGCGGGTAATGGTGAAGATCGAGCCCGAGTCAGTCAACACTGTGTGAGCCGGAGCCTCCTCTACCTCACACGCGACGAGGTAGCGGGCCTCCTCCCCTCGGTCCCGGAGCAGCTCGACCTCGTCGAAGAGACCTACCGCGCACTCGCGGCCGGACGCGTCCAGCTTCCGCCGAAACCCGGGGTCCACCCCCGCAAGGACTCGTTCATCCACGCCATGCCGGC
>JACCYG010000242.1 GCA_013696595.1 Actinomycetota bacterium
GACCTGTACGCGGGCGACGGGATTCTCTGCAACGCGGTCACGCCGGGCCCGACCGCTTCGCCTGCCTGGATCGCTCCTGGCGGCCTGGCCGACCAGGCGGCCGAGGCCGGCGGCAAGACGCGGGAGGACGTGCTCGAAAACGTCGCCAAGGGACGCCCTCTCGGGCGGATGGCCGAGCCGGAGGAGATCGCCGCCGTGATCGTGTTTCTGTGCTCGGACCGTGCCAGTTACGTGACGGGAGCGGCGTGGAGCGCCGACGGCGGAACCGTCCCGATCATCATCTAGCCTGAAGTTGTGCCCGAGCTGACGAGAACGGTCGCGGACGTCTTCGAGGCGGGCGTCCGCGAGCACGAGGAGAGCTGGCTCTCCCCGCTCGCCGTGCGGTCGTACGAGACGTCGGGTCGCGCACGTGTAGACGAAGAGTGCCCCCTCCGCACGCCGTTCCAGCGTGACCGCGACCGGATCGTTCACACGAAATCGTTTCGCCGGCTCAAGCACAAGACGCAGGTGTTCATCGAGCCGAAGGGCGATCACTACCGCACGCGTCTCACGCACACGCTCGAGACGGCGGGCATCTCGCGTACCGTGGCGCGCGCGCTTCGCCTCAACGAGGATCTGACCGAGGCGATCGCGCTCGGCCACGACCTCGGCCACACGCCGTTTGGACACACGGGCGAAGAGGCCCTCGACGAGGCGGTCCAGACGCGCTTCGGCCGCCGGTTCCGCCACAACGAGCACTCGCTTCGCGTCGTCGAGGTTCTCGAGCGCGAGGGCAGGGGCCTCAACCTGACGGCCGAGGTGCGCGATGGGATCCTCCACCACACCGGGCCGGGAGAGCCGGCGACGCTCGAGGGGAAGATCGTCCGGCTCGTCGACCGCGTCGCCTACATCAACCACGACATCGACGACGCGATCCGCGCCGGCGTCATCCGCGCGGAGGAGCTTCCCCTAGAGGACATCGAAGTCCTGGGGGCGAGGGGGTCGCGCCGGATCGACACGCTCGTCCACGATCTCGTCGAGCATTCCACCGCCGCGGACGACGTCGTCCACGGTGAGGACGTCGGCCGGGCGCTCTCCAATCTCAGAGCGTTCATGTTCGAGCGCGTCTATCTGGGCGAGGCGGCGTCGGCTCAGCGCGACGAGGCGACGGCCACCGTGCACCGGATCTTCGACTACCTCGTCGAGCATCCGGACGAGCTGCCTCCGGAAGGGCCGGGCGACGTCGCGCAGCGGGCAACCGATTACGTTGCCGGGATGACCGACCGCTTCGCGCTCGCGTGGCACTGATCAAGAAGACCTCGATCGAAGAGGTTGTCGACCGTGCCGACATGGTCGAGATCGTCTCGGCCCGCACGCAGCTTCGCCGAGTGGGGGCGCGCTGGACCGGCCGCTGCCCCTTCCACGAGGAGCGCACGCCGAGCTTCTCCGTGAACGCCGCCGACAAGCTGTTCTACTGCTTCGGCTGCGGGAAGGGTGGCGACCTGATCGGGTTCGTGCGCGAGAGCGAAGGGCTCGCGTTCGCCGAGGCGGTCGAATGGCTTGCCGACCGCACTGGTGTCCAACTCGAGTACGAGGAGGGGTCGCCGCGTGAAGAGGCTGGACGGGAGCGGCGCAAGCGCCTGCTCGCGCTCCTCGAGTCGGCCGCATCCTTCTACGAGCGCTATCTCTGGGACGCCCCGGCCGGGGAGCGTGTACGGGCCTACCTGGGCGAGCGCGGCCTCGGAGCGGAGGTGTGCCGCCGTTTCCGGCTCGGGCTCTCGCCCGGCGGGGATGTCCTTCCAGGGAAGGCGCGAGCTCGTGGCTTCACGCAGAAGGAGCTTGTCGAAGCCGGCGTCGTCAACCGGCGGGGCAACGACTACTACGGCGGCCGGCTCGTGTTTCCCCTTGCGGACGGCCGGGGGCGGGTGCTCGGCTTCGGCGCGCGCCGGCTCTCGGAGAGCGATCCGGTTCCCGCCAAGTACGTGAATTCACCGGAGAGCGACCTCTTCCACAAGGCGACGCTCGTGTACGGACTTAATCACGCGCGCGCGAGGATCGCGAAGGAGGACCGGGCCGTCGTCGTCGAGGGGTACACGGACGTTCTCGCGCTTCACCAGGCCGGCCTCGAAGTTGCCGTGGCATCGATGGGGACCGCGTTGACCGAGACGCAGCTGAAGGAGCTTCGCCGCCTGACGTCGCGCCTCTATCTCTGCTTCGACGCGGACGCGGCGGGAGAGGCCGCGACGCTCCGCGGCATGGACCTCGCGTACCGCGAGTTCGACGAGGTACGGGTCGTGCCGCTTCCGCCCGGGTCGGACCCCGCCGAGAAGCCCGAGGGGTTCGCGGCGCTCCTTGACGCCGCGGTCTCATATCCGCGTCACCGCGTCAAGCTCGAGATCGACCGGGCCAGGAGCAAGGAGGAGGCGTTTCAGCGACTGCGGGACGTCATGGCGCCGTTCGATCCGAACACGGAGTGGCTCGAGGCGATCGAGTACGCGGCCGAGCGCCTTGACCTCCCGGGCGACCTCCAGGCGGCGCTCGCCCCGCGGCCGCTCCGGCGCACGGGCCAGGTGAGCCGAAAGATCCTCGACGCGGGCGCGCGCCTCGAGCGCGACGCGCTCGCGGGCGTACTCGCGCACCCAGAGCTGGTCGCCGTTCTGCGCGAGCTCTCTTCCGACCACTTCGACTCCGAGCCTCACCGGCGCCTCCGCGAGCACGTGATCGAACGCGGGATCGCGGACGCCGAGCTCACCGGCCTCGTCGCCGAGCTCGACGCGCTCGCCGCTGCGGAGGGAATCGACGAGCCGACCGCGCGCGAGCTTCTCCTGCGTCTGCGCGAGCGGCACCTGATCCGCGAGCTAGCGACGGCGGAGGGCGAGCGAGCCCTGGAGCTGCGAGGAGAGCTAGCCCGCGTTCGCGAAGCCGCGAGCGCGATGGTCTGAGAAGACCGGCGCTAAACTGACCTGGCCGTTCCCCGGTAGCTCAATTGGTAGAGCATCCGGCTGTTAACCGGAGGGTTGTTGGTTCGAGTCCAACCCGGGGAGTAAGAACAAGCCCGCAAGCCCGGGCCTTTTCTCTTTCTCGGATGAGGCGAGACGTCAATCTGGTACCGGATTCGGTACATCGAGGTTCACCATCGCATCCCGCTCGCACAGGGAGGGATGAACGGTTTCTCGAATCTCGACCTGCGCTGCCACCGCTGCAGCGCTCGGGCTGGCCGCGACGCTCGCTAGCACCAGTCGCCGCAGTCAACCCGCTTCCATTCGTGACCGGGGTAGCTCACCGCGTTCGCCCCACCCGGCGACGGTGAACTCGAGCGGGTGCGCCAAAGCCTCCCTCTTCATTGCTCGTGTAACCACAGGCGAGAGCGTCATCGTGTCGCCCTCGATCCTGTAGTGAAACGTCGTGTCGGGGAACTCCTTCGAGATGACGAACGTGCGGTCGTCGATGATCTCGTAGGTGCCGTCATCCACCTGCTCCTCGTGCTCGTCCAAAGAGCCGAACCGACCGTCCTCATCGAAGAAGTGATAGTGAACGATCGGCTTGGCGCCCGCACATAGATCGTCCTTCTGGGCCAGCTGCTTCGGAGGAACCTCGGGGAAATAGTCGCCGACGACGGAAGGGGCGATCGCTCCGAGGCCAGCCTCGTCAAGCGCCTTTACCAGTTCGGGGCACTTGTTGACGCGTTTCCATCTTCCGACGATCGCGGGGGTGGTGGTTGAGCTGGCCGTCGTCGTATTGGCGGCAGCGGCCGTCGATTCCGCGGAGGGTTGCTCTCCGGCCGATTCGTTTGATCCCCCGCATCCGGCAGCGAGGACGACCAAGCCGACGAGCAGCGTCTGCGTAGCGGTTTGCTTTGGTCCCTTGGTGGAGCGCCGCAACCTTTCGTAACTCTTGCACCTTGTCCGGCGATTACAAGCAGCGCCGCGAATTCGTTTCTTAGGGCCGACCGAAGCACCTCGTCGCAAACGCGCGGCGCAAAAACGCGTCGGCCCGGAACGGCTGTCTCTCCTGCCTCTAGCCCTCCTGCCAGTACGTGACGCCGCTTGAGATCCAGCGGACACCTTGAAAGTCCTCGAGCGCAGAGAGAGTGATTTCGCTGCCGCTCGTCAGTTCTTCTCGTTCGGTTGCGTTCCCGCGCCGCGTTGCGCCGCCACCTGAAAGTCGAGCGCGATGGCGCGCCGCTCCCGCTCGGACCTTGCCGCCTTGTGTTCGGTCTGGAAGACCCGACCCCAGTTGAAGTGGCCGCGTTCCACGCGCATAGTTCGTTACGGCGGTTCCACCCTGCGGCGAAGGGGCTCTGCGGCAATTGAGAGTGAGCGTGAGCGATCCACGGATCGCAACGGACGTGGTTGCGTACATCGAGCGGATGGGCTTCAGCACGCGTCTGCTCGACGATCAGACGATCGAGGTCGCGCCGCGCGACGTCGTGTCGGTCGAGCAGGCGCGACTCGAGCTCGACCTCTACCTCGCACTCTGGCGCACGCTCGAGGAACGCCACGACGTAAGCCTGCTCGCGTAAGGCGCGTGCGGCGAGACAGGAACGACGGCGACGAGCCGCATCCTCGTCCCGTCGCACTGTCGCCGCTGACGTTCTTCTCGCCTTCGACACGAAGTCGAGCCGTCGCTCGCGCGTACGCCGTTCCTCTTTGTAGGGTCGGCGCGGAGCCGAGCGTTCGCGGCCGCGGCGTACCCGCAACGCCTGGCGCTGCACCTCGGCTCCCATTCCATCTCCGCGCGTCACGCGATCGAGCCGCGCCGTCGCCTGCGCTCCTGCTCGTTCGTCCGCTTGCACTCGGCGCAGAGGCCCGATGCGTGGTGGGACGCGCCGCAGCGGGGGCAGAGGAAAGAGAGCGCCATCAGAGATCGCACGCTGAGCGACGCTTGAGTTGCAGACGCGGGCGTTGTACCCTTCTGCGTGACGTGTGGCCTGAAAGCTTTGGCCATAAATGCTAAGGAGAAGTGTGCGGCGCTTTTTCGTGCTTCTCGCGATGTCCGTGCCGTTGCTGGTGTTCGCCTCCCCAGCCGCAGCCCATCTGCTGACGGTGCACCCGTCCGGAGAGGGAACCGCCGTCCACGATCATTGGATCGGTGGCGGCGCCAGTGGTTCGATTCCGGGTCAAGGCGAAGGGCTGTTCCAAGGACGCTTTGGACTGCTCCCTGCAGCCCACGGCACGGGCCTCGTGCAAGCCTGCGAGAGCCTCATGAACACCCCCGCGGCCGCCAGCATCCTCGCGCCCGGCCGCACGGGAACCGCCTGCGAACACGGCGACTACTAGCAGAGCCGCCGGAAACGCGAAGGGCCGTCTCGCCGGTTCGCGCGGCACGAGGCGGCCCTTCCGAGGCCGGCAACGGGCCGGCGAGACGCGCGCCCCCGCGAGCGCGAGGAGCTCCGTTCGCGGCACGGTGAGAACGTCTGAACTTGGTACCGCTTTTGGTACCGACCTGAGCGAACCTCAGCGCATCTGAGCCGCCTTAAGACCGCTTGAAATGCGGGTTCCGGCCTGACCTGCCTAGCCCGATGCGGCTGTTAACCGGAGGGTTGTTGGTTCGAGTCCAACTCGGGGAGCCTGGAAGATCCATGCACGGAAGCCCATCTCGCCTTCATACCCTCGCCGCGCAGCAAGCAGACTCTCCCGACGTAACAGATCGCGTTTGGCCGTGCGCGTCGCGACGCGCTTACAACTTTTGCCTCATGGTTTGTCCGTCGGACACCGAATCACCCGGCCTGAACCGATCGGAGCTGCCGGAAACGCGCGTAGGATGGAGTAGGGACATCAGTTCCGGGTGGCCTGCTATCGGAAGGTTCTGGTTGGAGTCCAACTCGGGCTGTGGGAACGGTCCAACGCGTGGGCCTTCGTTGTACGGCCAGTGCGATCTAAGCGCCAAACGGCGCGGGGCGTCGAGCGAGAGGGAGGCTTCATGTCAAGTGGCAAAAGGCGACAGACATTCTCGAAGATGACGCGGGAGCGGGCGGTCAAAGAAAAACGCGAGCGGAAGCAGGAGAAGAAGGACGAGAAGAAGGCGGCGGCTGCAGCCGCCAATACCGAAGGCGCTGACCTGATGGATTCGGCGCCCGTAGCCGATGAGGAGATCCCAGGCGACGACGCGCGAGACGCTTGACGCCGCCGCGCTGATCGCGGGGGAGGACGAGAAGCGGAGCCGGAGACTATCGGGACGGCGGCGCTGTTTCCTTCACGCTCGACGGAGAAGACCTGACGATCCGCGCTGCGATCTCCGAGAGCATGGGCGCGTTCCGGTGCTGGTGCAACCGGGGACCGGGAAGAGGTTGGACCGGCAACCACGAGGGCGGCGGCGGCAAACGGTGTAGGCGATCAAGCCTTCGGAACGATCCCTCGTACGTAGGAAGTGATAGCAGCGATCGCGGCCGTGGCCCCATCGGCCGCCATGGTTCGTTCGCGTTGAATCGGCGCAGCTAACCGCGGTTGTGGTTCACGAGCTCAATGTTGTTTCCATCCGGATCGAGGACGAACGCGCTGTAGTAGCCCTCGTGGTAGACGGGTCGCTCGCCGGGTGCGCCGTTGTCCGCGTAGCCCGCCTCGATCGCCGCTCGATGGAAGGCTTCGACTGCTTCGTTCTCGCCCGCAGGAAATGCCATGTGCACGTGCTCGGTCGGTGTGCCGACGACGATCGAGAACGAGCCGCTGCCGCCCACGAACTGGGCGCGCTTTCTCGTGTCGTGCCCTAGGCGGAAGCCCGCGTGGGGCGCGACGGCCTCGTAGAACATCTTTGCTGCGGCAACGTCCGCAACGCGGATCCAGAGGTGATCGATCACGCCCCCTCTGCGCAGCCCTTTGTGATGCACGGCCTCGGCGCTGTTTCCGTCCGGGTCGAGCAGGAACGCGCCGTAGTAATCCTTGCGGTACTGCGGGCGGGGTCCGGGCGCGCCGTCGTCGTGGTAGCCCGCATCGGTCCCCGCGCGCCAGAACGCGTCGACGTGCGCGCGCGAGGGCGCGACAAATCCGATGTGAAGGCGCCGCGTAACCGGCTTGTCACCGCCCGCGGGGGAGAGTGAGAAGTCGTCCCATTCGGCCAAGTGCTCGTCCGTGTACGTCTTCTCGATCCCGAGCGTCTGGAGCACCGTCTCGTAGAACCGTTCCGAGGCCTCACGGTCGGAGGCGCGAATCGTCACGTGGTCGAACACGCGGCGACTATGTCAGACGCATCAGGACGGTTGCCTGCGCCGCGTTCACCGGCCCTACCTACGATTGCGGCGATGGAGGAGAGCCCGCGACTGACCCGGCGGCGTCTCCTTGAGCTCGGCGTCGCCTTACCCGTCATGGCCGCCGCTTGCAGTCGCGCGGGCGAGTCGGACGAGGCGGCTCGATCGACGACGTCGGCGACGGCCGGGGGTGGGACGACGCTCGCGCCGACGCCCGCCTGCGACGACGGTGACGACCCGACCCCGGCTCAGACGGAAGGGCCGTTCTTCACGCCGGACAGTCCCGAGCGAGCATCGCTGCTCGAGCCGGCACTCGAGGGCACGCGGCTCCTCCTGCTCGGCGCAGTTGTCGCGGCCGACTGTAAGCCGGTCGCAGGCGCTCTGCTCGACTTCTGGCATGCCGATGCGAGCGGCGAGTACGACAACGACGGCTACCGCCTCCGCGGCCATCAGTTCGCGGACGAGCGAGGCGGCTACCGGCTCGCGACCATCGTGCCGGGTCGCTACACCGGACGCACGCGGCACATCCACGTGAAGGTCCAGGCACCGCACAACGCTGTTCTCACCACCCAGCTGTACTTTCCCGGCGAGCCTGACAACGAGGCGGACGGCCTGTTCGACCCGGCGCTCGTCGTGAGCCTCCGCGAGACGCCGGACGGACAGACGGCGCGCTTTCGCTTCGTTCTCGACCTCGCCTGAGCGCCGCCCGGCGGGTTCGGATCAGGCCGCTTCCCGGCGCTCCTCCAGCCGCCGGGCGAACTGCAGGCGAAGCTCTTCTCCGGTGACGCGCACGCGCAGCGGCCGAGCCCAGTACCAGAGATCATCCTTGGACGGGACGGCTTTGACGGTCGAGACCACCTCGACGAGACCGCTCCGCGCTCCGTAGCAGCGGAGGTAGCACTGCGCCTCGTTCATTACGCTCCAGCGTCGCGGGCGAGGTCTCACCTGGCGAGACACCGTACCGCGCCGATCGGCTGGCGTTCTCGATCAGGCGTCCTGACGTTGCTCGACTGGATCCTGACTCTCGTGAGCGCGCCGCGAGCGTCAAGCAGCTGTCAGGAAGTGTCGCGGAACCGGACCGTAGTGCCACCGCTTCCGCACAAAGCGGCCTACGCTCGCCGACCCGCCTCGTACGCTGGTCGGCATGCAACGTAACGCGATCTTCGCCGACCTGAACCCCGAGCAGCGCCGCGCGGTCGAGGCCGGGCGCGGGCCCGTCTGCATCCTCGCGGGCGCGGGCTCGGGCAAGACGACCACGATCACGCGGCGAATCGCGAACCAGGTTGCGACCGGGGCGTTTCTCCCGGACGAGATCCTCGCCGTCACGTTCACGGACAAGGCGGCGGGAGAGATGCGCCATCGGCTCGGCGCGCTCGACGTCGACGGGGTCCATGCTCGGACTTTCCACGCGGCCGCCCTCGGTCAACTCCACGCATACGGCCGCACGCCGCCCGGCGCGGTCCTCCCTTCGAAGGTGATTCTCCTCACGCACGCGGCGCGGACGCTCCCGCGCGCCTATCGCTTCCGGCCGCTCGGCGATCTCGCCACCGAGATCGAATGGGCGAAGAACCGCCGGCTCACGCCCGACACGTATGCGCGCTCGGTCGGCGATCACCGCCCGCCCATCCCGTCGGACCTGATGACGCGCGTCTTCCGCGACTACGAGCGCCGCAAGCAGGCGCTCGGCCGAATCGACTTCGAGGACGTGCTCGAGCTGGCCGTGCGCATGTTCGACGAGGACGAGCAGGCTCGCGTCCTCTTCCGCGAGCGATTTCGAGCGTTCACGGTCGACGAGTTTCAGGACGTCAACCTGCTTCAGTACACGCTCCTCGGGCACTGGCTCGGCGGGTCGGACGAGCTCTGCGTCGTCGGAGACGACTACCAGTCGATCTACAGCTTCGTGGGCGCGACGCCCCGCTACTTGCTCGACCTGCCTGAGCGCTTCCCTCACGCCGCGGTGATCCGCCTCGAGTCGAACTATCGCTCGACGCCGCAGATTCTCGAGCTCGCCAACCGGCTGACGCCTCGCCTCGGCGGCGCCGAGAAGGTTCTCCGGCCGGCGCGCCCCGACGGGCCCGATCCCGTCGTCCGCACGTGCGCCGGGCCCGAGGAGACGCGCTTCGTCGTCGAGCAGGCGCGCGCGCTCCACGACGAGCAAGGGATTCCGTACCACGAGATGGCGGTCCTCTACCGGATGAATCTCCGCTCGGAGCCGTACGAGCAGGCGTTCGCGGCCGCGTGGATTCCGGTCCAGATTCGTGAGGGAGCCTTCCTGACGCGTCAAGCGGCGCGGCGGATCCGAAAGCAGCTCGGCGCCTCGGTCTCGACCGCCGTCGGCGCATCCGTTCGAGCTGCGGCCGATCGCGAGGGTTACCTGGAATCTCTCCCGGAGAAGCTCGGCGACCAGGAGACGGTGCGCCAGGCCGACCTCGCGCGGCTGATCGAGCTCGCCGAGGACTTCGACGACGGCACGCGAACGGTGGCGGACTTCTTTTCCGACCTCGAGAGCCGTTTCGGGCCGAACGCAGTCGGGCGCGGCGTCCATCTCCTCACCTACCACCGTGCCAAAGGCCTCGAGTTCGACGTCGTCTTTCTACCTCGCCTGGAGGAGAAGGAGCTTCCGATCCGCCTTGCACGGACTCCCGAGGAGCTCGCCGAGGAGCGGCGGCTCTTTTACGTGGGGATGACGCGCGCGAGGCGGCATCTGTATCTCTCGCGCGCCGAACGGGCGAAGCCCAGCCGGTTCCTCCTCGAGCTGGGCGTGGCCGAGCTGGGGCGGACGCCGCGGTTGGTCGACGAGGCCGCGCGTGGAAGCCCAGCCTATGCAGCCCTTGCGGCCTGGCGGCGCAAGCGCGCCGAGCGAGACGGGGTCGCGGCCTTCCTCGTGTTCCACAACACGACGCTCGAGGAGATCGTTCGCCGCGCCCCGCGAAGTGAAGTCGAGCTCGCGGACGTTCCGGGCGTCGGGGCGACCAAGCTCGAGCGGTATGGCAGCGAAGTCCTCGCCGCCCTCGAAGCCGCATAGTTCGCCTGTCCGCGAGACGGGGCTAGCGGCAGCCCCGTTTCTCGTTAAACCGCGAATTCTCTGACGATTCAGGTGGCGGCGCTGTAGGGGCGGGCTTGTCCCGCCCGTGCGAAGCGAAATCCGTCTTAGTCGCCGACGACCTGAACGATCCAGCGGCGATCGCGGGATCGGTCGAGCTCCATGAAGAGCACCCGCTGCCAGGTACCGAGGCAAAGCTCTCCGTCGCGGACCGGAATCGACTCGCCGGCCGGGCCGAGCAGCATCGCCATGCAATGGGAGTGGCCGTTGCCGGACTCCATGTCCTCCGGACAGATGTTCTCGGTCCGTCGGCCCCAGTCGTCATGTGCGTAGTACTCCTCGCTCGGGACGAGGCGCCTGAGCATCTGCACGAAATCGTCGAGGAAACCGGTCTCGAACTCGTTCACCCTGACGCAGCACGTCGTGTGCGGCGAGTAGACGCATGCGATGCCGTCGCGAACGCCGCTCTCGGCGACCGCTTCGCGGACATCGTCCGTGATGTCACGGATCTCGAGGCCGCCCTGCGTCCTCACGCTGCGCTCAACCTGGAAGACCTTCACGGTTTCGACTCCACCTCCACGGCCTCGCTACCGGCGTCGCCGATCGGCGACATGCGCAGCGTATTTAAACGAAGAGCCGCAGGCTAGGTCGCAGTCGAGCTAGTAGCCGTCGCCCGACGTGGTCGTTTCCTCGGTCTCGGTCTCGCTCGTCTCGGTGTCACCGGTGTCGCCTTCGCCGGTGTCGCCTTCGCCGGTGTCGCCCGTCTGGCCGCCCCCGGCGCCGCCGCTTCCGACCGTGAGCGTCCCGACCATCCCGCGGTCCTTGTGATCGCCCACCGGGCAGTAGATCTCGTACGTCCCCTCGTCGAGATCGACGGTCAGCTCCGTCGAGTCGCCGCCGTTGATCGTGTCGGACGACTCCTCGACACCGTTGCCCTCGATCTCGAGCGCATGCGGGTTCTCTCCGTCGTTCGTCAGGTTGAACGTGACCTCGCCGGGATCGGCCGAGATGTCCATCGGGTCGAACTCGAAGTCGCTTGCGGAGACCTCGATCACTTGCCCGCCCTCTGCGGCGCCGTCGTCCGAGCCGCAGGCAGCCGCGAAGGGCAGGGCGAGAACCAGTGCGGCGAGAGCCAGAAGGCGCACCTCAGCCGTACTATACGAAGCGGATCCGGCTTCGGATTGACGCTACTCTCACCTCTCCGCCGGGCCCGTAGCTCAGCGGTAGAGCAGCGGACTCATAATCCGTTGGTCCCTGGTTCGAATCCAGGCGGGCCCACCTTCGAAGCGCTGCCGGGCGCTAGGGTTTGGCGGGCGCTCCGTTGGGCGGGAGCGTTAGGTGCCCGCGTCGCGCCTGGGCCACCGGCGAAAGTGCGACGCGAGCCAGCGCAGGGCGCGTAGGCCGGCACGGCCCGACCAGAACGGCGGGTCCATGACGTGCTTGACGAACACCGCCGTGCTTCTCTCGAGGGACGCGGCCGCAACGTTCGCGGATGACGGGTCGGCGAGGCGGAGCGCGTTGTACCACGCCATACCGCGGCTCAACCTGATCCCGTAGTCAGTCAGGATCTCGTCGTAGCGCTTCCCGATTCGGTCGAGCGGGCGTATATACGGCCCGTAGCGTGCGCTGACGGCGTCCTGGATCTCGTCGATCGTGCGCCCCACGACTGCGGTGACGATGTGGTGGTCGCTGATGCGCGAGCGGCCCTCGGGGTCGGCGAGGCCGCAGTCGACGAGCGTGTGCGGGAGGTCGCGGACGATGTGCGCGTAGACACCGAAGACGAGATCCTCGACGACCGAGGTCTGCCGACCTCCGAGCGTCGCAAACACCGCACGCCACGCAGGCGCCACATCCCCGCCACCGTCGTACGCGTCGAGTGCAAGGAAATATCGGGCCGAGAACGCCTCGGCGACGTCCGCCACCCAATCGGGCTCCGCGAGCCCCGCCGTCTCGACCTCGTCCGCGATCCGCCGCGTCATCAGCGCGTACGCGGTCGTGAAAACGCAGCGAGAGTCCTTTCTCTCCTCGAGAGCGCGGGCACGCGCTTCGATGCGAACGGCCAACGCGTCGAGGCGCGCCGACGGCGTGGCGACGGTTGCGCTCTCCACGCCAACGACGATAGGCCACGGACGATCGCGAGCCAAGCCGAAGGCGATGACGACGGGCAAGCCGGCTTCGCCTCGGTCGCCGCGCAATCCATGCGCGACCACCGTCGCTAGCGTCAGCCAGATTCCGCTGCGCTGCAGAAATCGCGCTCTCCGCCGCGTGTCCTCGTTTGGCTTGACGGCGGACTACGCCGCTAGCCCTGGAGCGGCACGCGCCGGTCCGCACGCTCGAAACGTGATCTCTATTCAGCCGGGACCGCGGTGCGCAAGGAGTTCGCGCAGGGACCGCGTGTTCACGATGTCGGCTCGCGTCGCCCACCCGCGCCTCGCGGTCGCCACGGCGAGCGCCATGTTCCCGAGCCCCGCGACGGAGTGGGCATCGGTGGAGACGACCACCGGGACGCCCGCCTCGACCGCGAGACGGACATGCTCGCCGCGCAGGTCGAGCCGGTCCGGGAGGCCGTTTACCTCGACTGCCTTGCCTGTCTCGAGGGCAACTTCGAAGACCTGTTCAAGGTCGAGCTCGTTCTCGGGACGATGGTTGATGATTCGCCCCTTCGGGTGACTGAGCGCGGAGACGTAGGGATTTCGGAGCGCCTGCACGACCCGCTGGGTGATCTCCTCGCGCGGGCGACGCTGGCCGGCGTGAACGCTCGCCATGACCCAGTCGAGCTCCGAGAGGACATCGTCGGGAAGGTCGAGCGAGCCGTCCGGGCGGATGTCGCACTCGATCCCGCTCAGGATGCGGAACGGCTCGAGCCGCCCGTTTGCCTCTGCGATCTCCTCTCCCTGGCGGCGGACGTCGTCCGCGCCGAGCCCGGGAACCACGCGCACGTTCAGCGTGTGGTCGCAGATCGCAAGGTACTCGTAGCCCCGCTCCTTCGCCGCCAGGCCCATCTCGTACACGCTCGCCTTCCCGTCCGACCAGCTTGTGTGGGAATGGAGATCGCCGCGGACGTCGGACAGCTCTAGGAGCGGCGGCGGTTCGGCGCGGAACGGCAGCTCACGCAGCTCCGGGGGGCAGTAAGGAATCCCGAGGACACGGTAGACGCCCTCCTCGTCGGGAGCGTCGGGGA
>JACCYG010000274.1 GCA_013696595.1 Actinomycetota bacterium
AGCTTTGCGAGCTCCCGCGGATCGTGGGCCTCCCACGGCCCGAACGAGCCGCTGAGCACGACGGCGGACGCGGCCGCGAGCCTCTCCACCTCGAGATACGGAGTCACGCGGACCTCCGTCCTCGCGACATCCTCGAGCCTCCGCGCAATCGCCTCGTAGTGCCGCCGCCGCTCTTCGTTCCAGCCGGAACGGGGCTCGGTGACGACGAGCTCGACGGGCGTCACGAGGACCACGGCACGGGCTCGGCGGCGGCCACCTCCGGCGCCCAGCCGAGCGTCGCCGAGAGGTCGTCGGCCGCTGCCTTGACCGTCTTCCCGGCCGCGCTCAGGCGGCGGCCGAAGCGAAACTTCGGCGCAGAGACGTTGAGGGCGGCCAGAATCGTTCCGTGGACGTCGCGGACCGGGGCCGCCACGGCGACTAGGCCCGGCTCGAGCTCCTCGTCCACGGCGGCATAGCCTCGCGCCCGGCCCGCGGCGACGCGTACGCGAAGCTCGGCAAGGTCACGTGCGGTTTTCGGCCCCATGCGCCGGAACTCCACGTCCGCAAAGAGAGCATCGAGATCGTCGCGCGCGTGATCGAAGAGGAGCGCCCGTCCCGAGGCGGTGCAGTAGGCCGGAACGGTACGGCCGACCCAGCCCGCCGCCTCGACCGCGTGACCCGGCGACTCCGAGAGCACGGTGAGGACTTGCGCGCCGTGCAGAACCGATAGGTGTGCGGTCTCGCCGAGCTCGGCGACGACGGCGCGGAGGACGCTGGGCCCCTGCTGGAGCAGCCGCCGGTCGCCCGCCTGCGCGGCAAGGGTCAAGAATCGCCAGCTCAGCCGGTACGCGAGCGTTCTCGGATCGCGATCGACGACCCCGTCCTCGGCCAGGATCTTGAGCGTGCGTGAAACCTGGCTCTTCTCACGGCCGATGAGCGTCGCAATCCGCGTCACGCCGAGACCGCCGCTCCGCACGGCCTCGTCGCCGGCGAGGGCGGCGAGGACGGCGAGGCCGCGCCGCAAGCTCGTTGCGGCCTCGGCGCTCACGACGGTCTCCGGGACTGACGCGTGACCTCGATGAGGTAGGCGACCATGACGTCCTGGTCGCCGAGCGTGAGGTGATACGCGTCCGAGAGCTCCTCGACACGATCGATCTGGCTCCGGTTCTGCTCGAACACCGACGTGAACGGGAAGAACCCGAAGTCGATGACGCGCGCGGCGAGGCCCTCGCGCTCCAGGAGCTCGGCCGTCTGGAGCTGACTCAGGATCGAGAGCTGCATGACGAGCGCAACGCCATCGTCTGTGAGGAGGCGCGGCAGCAGGCCGATCAGGTGATCCACGAGGTTCCGGCCCCAGTAGTCGAGCGGCCGGTGGCCGGTGAACTGCTCGAACGGGTCGACCGGCATCTGGTAGAGGCTCGCGACCACGACGTCGTAGCGATCTTCCGGCTCGACCATGTAGAGATCGAGCTCTGCGCCGGTCACGCGCTCGGCGACGCCGTTTCGAAACGCGTTTGCGAGCGTGTTTGCGACCGCCTTCCGCTGAATGTCGACGGCGTGGACGTGCTCCGCGCCGTTGAGCGCGAGCTGGACGGCGAGCAGGCCGCTCCCGCACCCGACGTCGAGGCACCGCTTGCCTTTTCCCACCTCGCCCTCGACCAGGTGCTTCCAGACGAGCAGGCTTCCGACCGTGGGCACGAAGACGTCCGGGTCGTACGAAAGATCGGGAAACGGAAGCGGATAGAGGGCCTGGCCCTGCGCGTCGAGCCAGGGCTCGGCGGCGTGCGCGGGCTCCGTCTTCGTCTCGACCGGGGGGAGCGGCTCGCTGCGCGGCCGCCCGGGCTTGGTCCCCTCGAGGCGGCGGCGGGCCGCCTCGATGTGGGCGGGCGACGTGCCGCAACAACCGCCGACGATCTGCGCACCCTGCTCGCGCCAACGAAGCGCGAGGCCGGCGAAGTCCTCCGGACCGACGCGCTCGTCGAAGCGCCAGCCCGAGTCGGAGAAGTAGCCGAGATTCGGGTAGACGCCGAGCGGCAGGTCAGTGAAGTCCCTGAGCCAGGGAAGCATGCCCTCGACGTGGTCGGGCGGCAG
>JACCYG010000277.1 GCA_013696595.1 Actinomycetota bacterium
GGCTTTGCCGCGATGGCGTCCGGCCTGAACTACGTCTTCATGAACTACTACCGCGACAAGGGCTACGGCATGGGCAGCAAGACCGGATTCATCCCGGGCCTTCTCGCCCGTGCGGAGGAGCGCGACGTCGCGATCGACCCGGTTGGCACCACGTTCCCCGAGACCGAGGAGAATGCGCGCCGTTGGAAGCGTTGGTACCGCTTCCTGACGCTCGAGATGTGGGTCATCTTCGTCCCGGGCGCCCTGATCGGGATCATGATGCCGGGCATCCTCGTCAGCCACCTGGCGAGCGAGACGGGGACGCCGCCGAACGACGAGACGATGCCGACCTACGTCGCCTCTTCGCTCCAGGAGCTCGGGTACAACGACCTGGTCTTCGGCTGGGCGCTGCTCGTGGGCTTCCTGGTCCTCTTCTCGACCCAGATCGTCGTCTTCGAGATGCTCGTCCGGAACATGGTCGACGCCCTCTACGGGTCGAGCGGGCGATTCCGCCGCATGATCGCGAACGATCCCCGGCGCTTCTACTACCCGTTCATGGTCGTCCTGGCGATCGTGATCTCGTTCATCATCTTCCAGGCGCTCCCGACCGACCTCGTCGGCTGGGCGGCGAACATGTCCAACCTGGCCGCGCTGGTCATGCCGTTTGCGCTCATGTACCTGATCAGCCGCCTGCCGAGGCCGGCGAAGGCGCAGTGGTGGTCGTACGTGATCCTCACGCTCGTCGCCGTCTACTTCGGCTTCTTCTTCATCAACTTCTTCATCGAGCAGGTCACGGGCGACGCGCTCGTGACGTTCTGATCGTTCGTCTTGCTGGGTGGGGCGGCTCGACCGCCCCACCTGCGAGGCGCGGTGCGTACGCTTTCGTCCTGGGTATGCCCTAGACGGAGGCTCTATGGACATCCGCGACCTAGTCGACGAGCTCGAGCGGATCTGCGGTGAGGCAAACGTCCTCACCGACCGCGATCAGCTGCGGACGTACGAGTCGGACGGGCTCCTGCACTACCGCGTCGCGCCCGCAGTGGCGGTTCTGCCGGGCTCGGCCGAGGAGGTGCGCGAGGTTGTCCGCGCCTGCTCCGAGGCGGAGATGCCATGGGTCGCCCGCGGGGCTGGGACCGGGCTCTCCGGCGGAGCGCTCCCGGTCGCAGACGGCGTCCTGATCGCCCTCTCCCGCCTGCGCGGGATCATCGAGGTCGACCTCGCGAACGGCCGCGTCGTCGTCGAACCGGGCGTGACGAACGTCGAGGTCTCGAAGGCCGTTGCCCCTACTCATTTCTTCCCGCCCGACCCGTCCAGCCAGATCGTCTGCACGATCGGCGGCAACGTGGCCGAGAATTCGGGCGGCGCGCACTGTTTCAAGTACGGGTTCACGACCAATTACGTGACGGGCCTCGAGCTCGTCCTGCCCGACGGGGATGTGGTCACGGTCGGTGGCAAGGAAGTCGGGCGTCCGGGCTACGACCTGGTCGGTGCCTTCGTCGGGTCCGAGGGAACGCTCGGGATCGCGACGAAGATCACCCTCCGCGTCGTCCCGGTGCCCGAGGACGCACGGACGCTTGTCGCCTACTTCGAGACGATGGAGGAGGCGGGCCAGACCGTCTCCGACATCGTCGCGGCGGCGGTCGTCCCCGGCGCGATCGAGATCATGGACAGGCTTTCGATCAAGGCGACCGAGGAAGCGACACACGCGGGCTATCCGCTCGACGTCGGCGCGGCCCTCATCGTCGAGCTCGACGGCCCTACCGCCGAGTGCGAAGCGCGTTTCTCGGAGGTCAGGGCGATCTGCGAGCGGAACGGCGCCTCGGGGATACGCGTGGCGCAGGACGAGACGGAGCGCCAGCTCATCTGGAAGGCACGCAAGGCCGCCTTCGCGGCGATGGGGCGCATCTCGCCCTACTACTACGTCCAGGACAGCGTTATTCCGCGCACGAGGCTCGCCGAGGTGCTCGGGCGAATCGACGAGCTCGCGGCCGAGTACGGCTTCGCGGTGGCGAACGTGTTCCACGCAGGCGACGGAAACCTCCATCCCCTCGTCGCCTACGACGCGCGCAAGCCGGGCGAGGCCGAGCAGGCGGAGAAGCTGGCGGGCGAGATCGTCCTCGCGTGCGTCGAGGCCGGCGGCTCGATCACGGGCGAGCACGGCGTCGGCGT
>JACCYG010000285.1 GCA_013696595.1 Actinomycetota bacterium
GCGCCGGGCTGGAAGCCCTCCTTCTACAAGGTGGAGTGTCCGCCCCTCTCCGCGCTGATCGTCGACGCGGGGAAGATCGGACGCCGAACCGTCGACGATCCTGCGCTCGCGGCCGCGCGTGCGTTCAGACAGGCTCTGATCGCCGAAGGGATCCGCGTCCCGCGGGGAGCCGTGAAGGGAATCGCTCCGGAGGGATCCGTCCCCCTCGCCATCGCCAGATCGAGCTCGGTCGCGACCCTCATCCGCAGGATGAACCTGAGGAGCAACAACTTCATCGCGGAGATGCTGACGAAGGACCTCGGAGCCCTCGAGCTCGGCAGCGGCACGACGGCGGCGGGCACGATGGTGATGCGCCGCGTCCTGCGCGCGAGGGGCGTCCCGCTCGCGGGTGTCCGGCTGGCCGACGGCTCCGGCCTCTCCCGGTATGACCGGATGACGGCGATCTCGCTCGCCGCGCTTCTGATCTCCGCCTGGAGCGACCCCGCCCTGCACGACCCCTTCGTGGCGTCGCTCCCGGTCGCGGGGATCAGCGGGACGCTCGAGGACCGGCTCGAGCGGCTCCCAGCGCGCGGTCGCGTGCGCGCGAAGACCGGGACGACGTACCGCGCGTCTGCTCTTTCCGGGTACGTCGGGCGGCGCTACGTCTTCGCGATCCTTCAGAACGGAAATCCCATCCCGTGGTGGTACGCCCGGCGCGGCCAGGACCGGTTCGCCCAGGTCCTCGCCGGGCGGCTATAACCCGCCGCCTTCAGGCGATCAAGCGCTCGAACGCCTTCTCGTCGAGGAGCTCCACGCCGACCCGCTTCGCCTTCTCGAGCTTCGAGCCCGGCTCCTCACCCACGACGAGCCCTGCCGTCTTCTTCGAGACGGAGTCGCCGACCTTGGCGCCTTTCGCCTCGAGCGCGGCCCTGGCCTCCTCGCGTGACCAGCGCTCGAGCGTGCCCGTGATCACGTAGGTCTTTCCGGTCAGCGGGCCTTCGACCGGCCGTTCAGCCTCGCCGGCCTCGAACGTGAGACCGAGGTCGCGGAGCTCCTCGACGAGTCGGCGGTTCTCCTCGTCCGAGAACCACTCGGCGATCGCCTCCGCCCGGTCGGGGCCGATCCCTTCGACCTCCTGGATCTCCTCCTGGCTTGCGGATATGAGGCGATCGACCGAGCCGAAGTGCCGAGCGAGATTCTGGGCAGTGACCCAGCCGACCTGCGGGATGTTCAGGCCGTAGAGCACACGAAGGAAGGGTTGCTCCTTCGAGCGCTGGATCGCATCCACGGCCTTGGCCGCCGAGATCTCGCCGAAGCCCTCGTACTCCCGCAGTTGCTCGGCCGTGATCCGGTACAGGTCGGGCATCGAGCGGAGGAGGCCTTCCTTCCAGAACCCGCGCACGAACTGCTCGCCGACTCCCTCGATGTCCATCGCGGCCATCACCCAGTGGATGAGCGTCTCGAGGCCCCGCGAGGGGCAGGCGCGGTTCGGGCAGCGGTGCATCGCCTCGCCTTCGGGCTTCACGACCTCGGCCTCGCAGAGCGGGCACTTCGCGGGCATGCGGAAGCGCTTCGTGCCTCTTTTGTGCGGGCCCGCCGGGCCAACGATCTGCGGGATGACGTCGCCCGCACGCTGGACGATCACGAGGTCGCCCTTTCGGATGTCCTTCCGGTTGATGTCCTCCTCGTTGTGCAGCGTGGCCGTCGAGATCGTGACCCCGCCCACCTCGACCGGCTCGAGCTGCGCCCAGGGGTTCAGGTTGCCCGTGCGGCCGACGCGGATGTGGATGTTCAGGAGCTTCGTCTGGGCCGTGAGCGGCGCCCACTTGTAGGCGCGCGCCCACCGCGGGCGCTGGTGCAGCGAGCCGAGGCGCCGCTGCTGAGCAAGCGAGTCCACCTTGATGACGATCCCGTCGATCTCGTAGTCGAGCTCCACGCGCCTCCGCTCCCACTCGCGGCAGACCTCCGCGACCTCCTCGATCGATTCGTGGCGCCCCGCGAACGGATTCGTGCGAAAGCCGCGGCTCCGCAGCCACTCGAGCGCCTCGAAGTGGCCCTCGAAGTCGACGCCCTCGCGATGACCGAGGCCGTGGACCCAGATCGAGAGCGGTCGTGACGCCGTGATCTGCGGGTTCTTCTGCCGGAGCGATCCCGCGGCCGCGTTGCGAGGGTTCGGCGCGGTCTTCTTCCCTTCTGCGGCAAGACGTTCGTTGAGGGCGCGGAACCCCGACAGAGGAAGGTAGATCTCGCCTCGGACTTCGAGCACGGACGAGGGAACCTCGCCCTCGGCCAGCTGCATGCGGAGTGGAATCGCCCCGATCGTCCTGAGATTCGGCGACACGTCCTCTCCGCGGATGCCGTCTCCGCGCGTGGCGCCGCGCACGAAGGCGCCGTTCTCGTAGACGAGCGAGACGGCCGACCCGTCGATCTTCGGCTCGGTCACGTACGCGACCGGCTCGTCCGAGTCGAGCCGCTTCCGCACGTCGTCCGCCCACTTTCTGAGGCCGTTCTCGTCCGTCACCTTCTCGAGCGAGCCCATCGGCGAGAGGTGCTCCGACTTTGCGAACTCGGCCGACGGCTCGGCCCCTGCGCGCTGGGTCGGCGAATCGGGCGTGACGAGATCGGGGTTCGCCTCCTCGAGCGCGACGAGCTCGTCGAAGAGCCGGTCGTACTCGGCGTCCGAAACCTCTGGGTCGTCGAGGACGTGGTAGCGGTACAGGTGGTAGTCGAGAATGCGCCTGAGCTCGGCGGCGCGCTCCGCCGGGGTTGCCGTCTTAGAGGACATCGAGGAGCTCACTCGGGGCATGGACGATCGTGTCGGCCCCGGCCTCGCGCAGGC
>JACCYG010000330.1 GCA_013696595.1 Actinomycetota bacterium
AGCACTCCGTGTCCCGTCTCGTCGGCTCACCGCCCGGCTACGTCGGCTACGACGAGGGCGGCCAGCTCACCGAGGCCGTGCGCCGCAAGCCGTACTCCGTGCTTCTGCTCGACGAAATCGAGAAAGCGCATCCGGACGTGTTCAACATCCTGCTCCAGATCCTCGAGGACGGGAAGCTGACGGACGCGCAAGGCCGCAAGGTCGACTTCCGCAACACGATCGTGATCATGACCTCGAACATCGGCGCCGCGACGATCTCGAAGAACCAGTCGTTCGGCTTCTCGATGGGCGACGAGACCGGCCTCTCCTACCAGGAGATGAAGGACCGGATCATGGGCGAGCTCAAGAAGGTCTTCCGGCCCGAGCTCCTGAACCGAATCGACGAGGTGATCGTCTTCCACAAGCTGACGAAGGAAGAGATCACCACGATCGTCGACCTCATGCTCAAGCGCCTGCGCGAGCAGATGGTCGAGCACGAGACGGCGATCGAGCTCACGGCGGGCGCGAAGGAGCTCCTGGTCGAGAAGGGCTACGACCCGGCTATGGGGGCCCGGCCGCTCCGCCGTGCGATCCAGCGCCACATCGAGGATCCCCTCGCCGATTTCGTCCTCGGCCGGTCGCTCAAGCCCGGCTCGACGATCATCGTCGATCGCAAGGAGGAGTCTCCCGAAGACGTCGACATCACGGTCGTCGAGGCTCCGGACGCTCCGCCCGAGCAGGTCACGGTACCGCCCGACGAGCCGCGCGACGAGTCGGATAGCGAAACGTCCGACGAGGAGTAACGCGTAGGGCCGGGCTCGTCCGGTTTCTGCGGATCTAGACGAAGCGCCCGCGGTTGGAGTCGCTCGCGAGAGAGTTCAGGCGCCGCGTCCTCGGCCGACCGACGCTCGCCGCCCTCACCGGCGCGCTCGCGATCGCGTTCTCGGGGATCCTCTATCGCTACGCCGAAGTCTCGCCCGAGACCGGCGCCTTCTTTCGCTGCCTCTTCGCGCTCCCGCCGCTCTGGTTGCTCACGCGGCGCGAGGACGCGCATCTGGGGCCGCGTGGGCGCCGCGCGCGCTGGTTCGCGTGGGGCGCCGGGGCCTTCCTCGCCGTCGACCTCCTTCTCTGGCATCACTCGATCGAGGCGGTGGGGGCCGGGCTCGCAACCGTCCTCGCCAACATGCAGGTCGTCCTGGTCGGAGTGATGGCGTGGGCACTCTTGGGCGAGCGGCCCGCAGTGCGGTCTCTTGCGGCCATTCCCATCGCTGTCGCCGGGATCGTCCTCATCTCGGGCGTGCTCGAGACCGACGCGTACGGGGACAATCCGGAGCTCGGCGCGGTGCTCGGCGTGTCCGCGGGCCTTGCCTATTCCGTCTTCCTCCTCACCCTTCGCCACGGCTCGCAGGACGTTCGTCGCGTCGCCGGCCCGCTCTTCGACGTCACGCTGGCGGCGGCGATCGTGATCGTCCCGGCCGGTCTCGTCGCGGGCACGCTCGACTTCATGCCGCCACTCGAATCCGCGGCGTGGCTGGCCTTGCTCGCGTTGACGTCTCAGGTCGTGGGCTGGCTCCTCATCAGCGTCTCGCTGACCCGGCTCCCGGCGGTTGTGACCTCGATCCTGCTGACTCTGCAACCGGTCGGCTCCGTCCTGTTCGCGGCCGCGCTCCTCGACGAGCGGCCGTCAATCCTGCAACTCGCGGGGACGGCCGCGATCCTCGCCGGCCTCGTCGTCGCCTCTGCGGGCCGCGGCCGCGAGCACTCGACCGCGCAGGCGCGGGCGGAAGCGCCTGCTGGGTAGACCCAGCCTTCCCGATTTGGGGACGCCTTCGCCACTGACTCGTTGCGATCGGCGTCGGGTCCGACTCGTACACTCGAACTGTGGCGAAGGCAGCGGCCGTCCAGTACGTGTGCTCGGAGTGCGGTTACGAGACCGGGAAGTGGCTCGGCCGGTGTCCCGCGTGCAGTAACTGGGGCTCGCTGGTCGAGGAACGCCCGCCGGCGCCGGGCGGCCGTGGGTCCGCCGCGCAGGGCAGACCGCTCCTTCGGCTCGTCGAGGTCGAGGCGGCCGACGCCGAACGCCTGACCACCGGAGTCGCCGAGCTCGACCGTGTTCTCGGCGGCGGCCTCGTCCCCGCCTCGCTCGTCCTCGTGAGCGGCGATCCGGGAATCGGCAAGTCGACCCTCCTACTCATGGCTCTGCGGGCGATGTCCGAGACGCGGAAGGTTATCCTCGTCACGGGGGAGGAGTCGGCCGCGCAGGTCAAGCTCCGCGCGGACAGGCTCGGCGGGGCTGGCGAAGTCGGGATCCTCGCTGAGACGAACCTCGACGAGGTCGTTGCAACCCTCGAGCGCGAGCGTCCGGAGGTGTGCGTCATCGACTCGGTCCAGACCCTCTATGCGCCGGAGCTCGGGTCCGCGCCCGGCTCGGTCGGCCAGGTGCGCGAGGCCGCCGGCCGGCTACTCCGCCTTGCGAAGGAACATCGAATCGCGACCTTCCTCGTCGGGCACGTGACGAAGGACGGCGCCGTCGCCGGCCCCCGCGTCCTCGAGCACCTCGTCGACTGCGTCCTCCAGTTCGAAGGAGACCGCTACCGCGCGCACCGCATCCTCCGGGCCGTGAAG
>JACCYG010000336.1 GCA_013696595.1 Actinomycetota bacterium
CGACAGGTGCGGATCGAAGCCGTCGATTACCACACGGCCGGTGAGCCGTTCCGGATCGTGACGGGCGGCGTCGAGCCGCTCGAGGGGACGACGATCCTCGACAAGCGCCGGTTTGCGCGCGAACGGCTCGACCACGTGCGCCAGCTCCTCGTCTACGAGCCGCGAGGGCATGCGGACATGTACGGGGGCTTCGTCGTCGAGCCGAACGACGAAGGCGCGGAGCTCGGGGTCGTGTTCTTTCACAACGCCGGATATTCGACGGCCTGCGGTCACGGGACGATCGCGCTCGTCACATGGGCGCTCGAGAGCGGGTTGATTGCGCCTCGCGAGCCGACCGAAGTCGTCGTGGACGTCCCCTCGGGCCGCCTGCGGACAGTGGCCCGGGTGGAAGACGGACGCGTCCGTTCGGTCCGCTTCCGGAACGTGCCGGCCTTCGTGCACTCCCGTGACCTCGTTGTCGACACGAGCGCGGGCCCGGTCGCCGCAGCCGTGTCCTACGGAGGAGCGTTCTACGCCTCCGTTCGAGCCGCGGACGTGGGCCTGGCCGTCGAACCTGCTCAGCTACCTCGCTTGATCGAGCTCGGGCGCGAGATCAAGCGCGCGCTCGAGGCGGGGCACGAGTTCGTCCACCCTCTGGAGCCCGAGCTTCGCGACGTCTACGGAGTGATCTTCTTCGAGGAGATCGAAGCCCGCCCGCCGCTTCGCCAGCGGAACGTCGCGATCTTCGCTGACGGCGAGGTCGACCGCTCGCCGTGCGGAAGCGGCACGTCGGCGCGGCTCGCCCTCCTCGATGCTTCGGGCGAGCTTCCGCGCGGGGAGACGCTCGTCCATCGAAGCGTCGTCGGGACCGAGTTTTCCGCGTCCGTCGTCGGCGAGACGGAGGTCGCCGGGCACCGCGCCGTCGTGACCGAGGTCGAAGGGAGCGCGCACCTCACCGGGCGCCATGAGTTCGTGATCGATCCCGAGGACCCGCTCGGAACCGGATTCCTCCTCCGCTGACTACGTGTCGGCGGTGACGAGTGCGAGCGCGAAGCCGTCGTAGCCCTTGCTCCCGACGGTCTGAATCGCGGTGGAGGTCACGCGCGGCTCGGCAGCGAGGAGCTCGGTGAAACGACGGGCGCCCTGAACGCTCGGGTCTTCGCTCGAAGCGTCGAGCACCGCTCCGTCGCGCACGACGTTGTCCGCGATGATGAGGGTTCCCGGACGAGAGAGCTCGAGGGCCCAGGCCAGGTACTCGGGGTAGCTCGCCTTGTCGGCGTCGATGAAGATCAGATCGAACGGACCGGCACCTTCGGCTGCCAGCCTGGGCAGCGTGTCGAGCGCGGGGCCCACGCGAATCTCGACGAGATCAGCGAGACCGGCCTGCGCGACGTTGGAGCGCGCCACCTCGGCATACCTCGGGTCGAGCTCGAGCGTGATCAGGCGACCGCCTGATGGGAGTGCTCTCGCCAGCCAGATCGTGCTGTAGCCGCCGAGCGTGCCTAGCTCGAGGATCGCGCGCGCCCCCTGGATCTGCGCCAGCAGTTGAAGCAGCTTGCCCTGGTTTGCGGTGACCTCGATCGACGGCAGTCCGGCCGCGGCGCTTACGTCCCGTGCGGCGTCCAGCGCAGGATCCGGTCGCACGAGCAGATCGGTGAAGTAGCGGTCGACCTCGCGCCAGCGGACGTCAGTCACCCGAGTCCGCCGTGTCCTCTACGCTCGGAGAAGCGGACGCGTCAGGCACGTCGGGCCCCCGTCGCCGTTCAGCGAGAGCTCGTTCCCCTCGTACATGCGGACATCGACCCCGGCCGCCTCCATCCGCCCGCGCGTCACCGGATTGCCGTCGAGTGCGAGGGCGACGCGCGGCGCGAGAGCCAGGACGTTCGTTCCCATCGACCAGAACTCCTCGTCCGGAACCTCGACGAGCTCGACCCCGCGTTCGGACAGGAGCTCGACGAGCCGCACGGGTAGCAGCGGCAGATAGACGACGGCCAGGTCCCGGTCGAGCGGCGAGATGACCGAGAGGAGATGGAGGACGTCGCCCGCGCCGCGTAGGTGTGGCAGGTCGAAAGCGATCACGTCGGCTTCGGGGAGCGCCGCAGCGAGCGCGGCGATGCCTGCGTCGTTCGTCCGGTAGCCGCGGCCGGCGAGGAGCGTTCGCTCGTCGAGCCACAGCGTGTCGCCGCCCTCGGCGAGCGCGGGTGCCTCGAGCCGCGCCGCGATGGGCACGCCGGCCTCGACGAAATCTGCGGCCATCGCCTCGACCTCGACCCGCCGGCCCTCCTTTCCCGGCCGGAGCAGGATCGCCCCGGAGCGGCCGAGGATTGCGGGATCGTGCACATAAACAGCGTCGGGATTCGTCCCGAGTGGTGTCGCCGCGGCGACGACCTCGGCGCCGCTCTCGGTGAGGATCCCGCAGAAAGCCTCGTGCTCGGCGGCCAGGCGCGCGAAGTCCGGCTCGCGGTGCCATCCGTAGGCGCGCCAGGCCGCGCAGGCCTCGGAGCTCGGGGGCCGGACGAGGACGCGGCGAAGCTTCGCCGTCATGTTCATGCAGCCAAAGAGCGGCGTCGCGGAGGCGGACGTCTCAGTCACAGCCGAGCGAGATCCTCCGCCAGAGTCTCGAGACTCGCGAGATTGTGGCCGCTCATGAACCTGTCGACGTGCGGCAGCGCGGCCTGCATGCCGCGGGCGAGCGGCTCGTAGGCGGGATCCTCCTGAAGCGGGTTGAGCCAGACGATCCGATAGGCGAGACGCGAGAGGCGCGCCATCTGCTCGGCGAGATCCTCCGGATCGCCCACCTCGAGGCCGTCCGAGCAGATCACGACCACGGCGCCGCGCGCGCGCCCGCGGTGACCGTGCTCGTCCAGAAGACGCTTGAGCGACTCACCGATGCGCGTCCCGCCGTCCCAGTCGAAGACCTCGAACGCGGCGCGACGGAGCGCGTCGTCGCGATCGTCGACCGCGAGCGTTCTCGTGAGACGCGTCAGGCGGGTGCCGAAGCAGAAGACGTCCCAGTTGGGATCCGAACGGAGCCCCGCGTGTGCGAACAGGAGGAGTCCGCGGGAGTACTCCGCCATCGAGCCGGACACGTCGAGCACGAGGATGACGCGCCGCTTGCGCTCGACCCGTCGCTTGTACGCGCGCTCGAAGGGCTCGCCGGAGGTCCGGAACGAGCGTCGCAGCGTACGGCGCACGTCGGGCGCGCCCCTTTTTGCCGACCGCCGCCGCCGGGTGCGTCGCACGGGGACCGCCAGGCGGACGTGAGCCATCAAGCGGGCAAGCTCGGCCAGCTCGTCGGGCGTGCAGCGGGCGAAGCTCTTCTCGCGCAGGAGCTCGACCGGGCTCGCGAGCGCGCGCACCTCCGGCTCGAGGCGAACGCGGACGCTCGGTCGGGGCGCCGGCTCGGGCGAAGGCGGGCCGAAGAACGCGTCGAACACGCGGTCGTACACGGGGATGTCGTCTCGACGCGGGACGAGCGTCGCGCGCCCCGCCCAGTAGAGGTCGCCGGGAGGAAGAAGAGACGCCGCCCGGCAGAACTCGAGGATGCGACCGCTGCCGACGGCCAGCCCCTCGGCGCGAAGGGCGCGTCCGAAGACGACGAGCGCGGACTCGCTCACGGCGCAGGCTCCGCGAGTGCACTCTCCGCCCGCGCGAGGTCCTCGCGATTCTTGATCGCCCAGCCCAGGGTCGTTCGTGCCTCGTCGCCTTCGGCGGCCCGGGCGTTCAGGAGGTCGAGCGCCTGAGCCCAGTCGATCGCCTCGGCGATCCCTGGGCGCTTCACGAGATCGAGCTCGCGCAGGCGCGCGACCGTCGCGGCGACCGACCGCGCGAGCGCCTCCGAGATGCCGGGCGCGCGCAGGCGAATGATCTCGATCTCCCGCTCGAGGTCGGGGAAGTCGATCCAGTGGTAGAGACACCGGCGCTTGAGCGCGTCGTGAAGCTCGCGGGTCCGGTTCGACGTGATCACGACGGCGGGGGGTCGCTCGGCTGCGATCGTCCCGAGCTCCGGCACCGTCACGCTGAAGTCGGAGAGGACCTCGAGCAGGAAGGCTTCGAACTCGTCGTCGGCTCGGTCGAGCTCGTCGATCAGAAGGACGGCTTCGTCGCCCGCACGAACGGCCTGAAGCAGCGGCCGCTCGACGAGGAACCGGGGCCCATAGAGCTCGGACACGCGCTGCTCGACGTCGACCTCGCCGACCTGGAGAGCCCGCGCGTAAAGCAGTTGCCGCGCGTAATCCCACTCGTAGAGCGCCTGGGCGGAATCGATTCCCTCGTAGCACTGGAGGCGGATCAGCTCCGCCTCGAGCGCTCGCGCGAGTGTCTTCGCGACCTGGGTCTTGCCGACGCCGGCCTCGCCCTCGAGCAGCAGTGGCCTGCCCATCCTGAGGGCGAGGAAGAGGGCCGTGGCGAGCCCGCGGTCGGCCAGGTACGAGTGCTCACGAAGCGCGTGCTCGAGCTCGTCGGCGGAGGCGTAGCGCATCGTCCGCATCGTAGGCGAGGTCGGTCATGCGAGCGCTTCTGCAGGTGTAAGCTCCCACTTCCGGCTCCGGAGCGGAGGGCAGTGAGGGACGTACTCCGAGAGGTCGAGCGATGGGTCGCCGACGGGCTCCGCGCGGCGACCGCCACGGTCGTCAAGACCGAGCGGTCCGCTCCGCGCGCGCCGGGCGCCGTGCTCGCCGTCTCGGAGCGGGGCGACGTCGCCGGGTCCGTGACGGGCGGATGCGTCGAGCCCGCCGTCTACGAGGAGGCGCGAGAGGTGCTGGCGGGAGGACCGCCGCGCCTCGTCACCTACGGGATCGCGGACGAGGACGCGTTCGAGGTCGGCCTTCCGTGCGGAGGCACGGTGCACATCTTCGTCGACGCGCTCGACGACGAGCTCGTGCCGACCCTCGCCGACGCGATCCGGGCGGAGCGGCCCGTCGCGCTCGCGGTCTCCGTCTCGGGCCCGGAGGTGGGCTCGAAGCGTCTCGTCTTCGCGGACGGAGAGGCGAACGGCGCCCTCGACGCCGAGGCGAAGCGCTTGCTCGCGCTCGGGGAAAGTGAGCTCGTCGAGGTTCCCGACGGAGAGTTCTTCGTGTCGGCGTTCGCGCCTCGACCCCGCATGTACGTCTTCGGCGCAGTCGATCACGCAGCCGCTGTGGCAACCGTTGGACGCTTCCTCGGCTACCGCGTCACGGTCTGCGACGCTCGAGCGAAGTTCGCGACGCGCGAGCGGTTCGTCGACGTCGACGAGCTCGTCGTCGACTGGCCCGACCGGTTTCTCGCCGGCGCTCCCGTGGACGAGCGAACCGCGATCTGCGTCCTCACACACGATCACAAGTTCGACATCCCGCTCCTCAAGGTCGCGCTCGGGACGCCCGCCGGGTACATCGGCGCGATGGGTGCCCGCCGCACGAACGCGCAGCGGAGGGAGCGGCTGCTGGCGGAGGGCGTCTCCGAGGACGAGCTCGCGCGGATCCACGCGCCGATCGGTCTCGACATCGGCTCGCGGACGCCCGAAGAGGTGGCCGTGGCCGTCGCCGCCGAGATCGTCGCCGGCACGCGCGGGAAGGCGCGGGCCACAAGCCGTGAGCGGGTGGCAGCGACGTGAGGGTGGAAAGCTCGTTCGAGG
>JACCYG010000364.1 GCA_013696595.1 Actinomycetota bacterium
GGAGAACGCCGCGCGCGTCGTCAACGTCGCGCTCGAGCAGCCCATCCACGTCGCCGTCGCCTTGCTCGCCTCAACCGAGGCCTACACGCCCACGGCGCAGCAGCTGGTCGACCGGGCGCGCGAGCGGCTCGGCTCGATCCACGAGATCGCAAACGCGCTCGCGGACAACCTTCCCGCTCCGAAACAGCAGGGTGGGAAGTCGCGACGGCGCCGGCGGAAGAAGAAGGGCCGCGGGGCTCAGCAGCAGCAGCGCGCCGTGGCGGCGAGTGACAGTCGTGCGCCGGATGCCCACCCCGAGCGGGCGGCTGAGCCGGCCGCCTCCGCGTAAGACGTCGTTCAGATTTCCGGCGTAGCATCGGGAGTCGTCGATGACGCTGCTCGTCCTGATCGCGTTCATCGCCGGGATGGTCACGGGGATCTCACCGTGCATCCTCCCGGTGTTTCCCATCATCGTCGCGGCCAGCGCAACGGGCGGACGGTGGCGGCCTTACGCGGTCGTCGGCGGCTTGGTCGTCTCGTTCACGGTCTTCACACTTGCGGCTGCGGCCGCGCTTCGCGCCCTCGGCTTGCCCACCGACCTGCTGCGAAACGTTGCGATCGCGGTTGTCCTCCTGCTCGCGCTTTCGCTTCTCTGGCCGCGCTTCGGACATCTCCTCGAGCGCCCGTTTCAGGCCCTCGGCCGAAGGCGCCCCGGCGACGTGGGCGGGGGCTTCATGCTCGGCCTCAGCCTGGGCGTCCTCTTCACGCCGTGCGCCGGGCCGATCATCGCGGCGATCGCGACGCTCGCGGCGTCGGAGCAGTACACGCTCGGCACTGTCGCCGTGACCCTCGCGTACTCGTTCGGGCACGGCCTCGTCCTGCTCGGCCTCGCGCTCGCGGCCCGGCGTGGATTCCAGTTGGGTGCGCTCAAGCGTCGCGCGCCCTACCTTCGCCGGGCACTCGGGGGCGTCATTGCGGGAGCGGCCGTCTTCATGATCCTCGGCCTGGATCTCCGTCTGGCCGCACGCGTCCCGGCGTACACGCGCGCGCTTCAAGGCCTCGAAGAGAGCGCCGCCGCGCGCTCCGAGATCGAGGATCTGCTCGGACGGCGCGGCCACTTCGCCGAGAACAAGCTCGAGGACTACGGCACTGCGCCCGAGTTCACCGGGATCGCGCTCTGGCTCAACTCGCAGCCGCTTTCCCTCGCTGCACTCCGGGGCAAGGTCGTGCTGATCGACTTCTGGACCTACTCCTGCATCAACTGCCTGCGGACGCTCCCATACGTGAAAGGCTGGGACGCTGCATACCGCGCCGACGGCCTCGTTGTCGTCGGTGTTCATACGCCCGAGTTTGCGTTCGAGCACAGTCCGGCGAACGTGCGGCGCGCGGTGAAGGCGTCGGGTATCGAGTACGCAGTGGCTCTCGACAACGACTACGCGACCTGGGATGCGTGGGCGAATCAGTACTGGCCTGCGAAGTACCTGATCGACGGGAACGGCCACGTCCGCTACGCGCACTTCGGCGAGGGGAAGTACGCAG
The DNA here is from genome assembly GCA_013696595.1 of Actinomycetota bacterium. GTDB lineage: Bacteria > Actinomycetota > Thermoleophilia > Gaiellales > Gaiellaceae > JACCYG01. Next base: position 1,519 of record JACCYG010000364.1, read on the forward strand.
AGACCGAGGAGGTCATCCGGACGCTGCTCGCGGAGCGCGGCCTTGCTGCGCCCGTGTCGGCGAGGATCGACGAGGACGCGCCCGAAGGCGTAGAGACGCCCGAGACCTATCTCGGTCACGCACGGGTCGCCGGGTTCGTCGGCTCGCGAATCCTTCCGGACCAGGAAGCCGACTATCGCCTTCCTTCCGGCCTGGCCCAGAACACCTTCGGGCTCGGGGGCCGGTGGACGGTTGAGGCCGAGCGGATCTTCGCCGGCCGCGACGCGCAACTCCGCCTCGCATTCCACGCTCGCAAGGTCTTCCTCGTTCTCGGCTCGGCAGGGCGGCGCGGCTCGGTCGACGTTTCCGTCGACGGAAAGCACCTGCGGAGAGTCGCGGTCGACGGCCACAGGCTTTACGAGCTCGCCGACCTGAGGGGCGAGGCGCGCGACCGTCTCCTCGACCTCCGGTTCTCGCCCGGGGTCGAGGCCTACGCCTTCACGTTCGGCTAGCCCTCGTCCGCGGCCTCTTCGTCGCGCCTCGCCTCGTGCTCGCGCAGGAACCGCGTGAGCTCGGCCGCGAGCGTGTCGCCGGAAGGGACGTCCAGCTCGTCGCCGAGGGTGTCCCGCCGGCGCTCGAGCTCTTGGACGTAAGCCTCCGTCTCCTCGTCCTGAGCGACCGCCTCGCTCACCTGCTGCTCGTAGGCCTCGGCGGCCCGCTCGAGCTCGGTCAGATCGATCGTGGTGCTGAGAAGCGCCGCAAGTCGCCCGCAGAGCGCCAGCGCCGCTTTCGGGCTCGCTGCGAGCGACGCATAGTGCGGGACCGCCGCCCAAAGGCTCGCCGAGGGCAGCGACGCCTGCCGGCACGAATCGTGGACCACCCCCACGATCCCGGTCGGTCCTTCGTACCGCGAGGCAGAGAGACCGAGCTCCTCGACGAGCTCCGGATCCGTCGCCGAGCCGGTGACGGGCACGGGTCGAGTGTGCGGCACGTCGGCGAGGAGCGCCCCGAGTGTCACCACGAGCTCGATCTGGAGCTCGCGGGCGAGAGAGACGACCTCATCCGAGAACGTGCGCCAGCGCAGGTTCGGCTCGATCCCGAGAAGGAGAACGACGTCGCGATCGAGGCCCGGCAGCTCGGCGTGGTAGAAGACGTTCTCGGGCCAGTCGATGCGGCGCGTGTAGCCCTCCTCGAGCGCGACGTGCGGGCGAGTCGCCTGGAAGTCGTAGAACTCCTCCGGGTCGAGATCAGCGAACCGGCGGGCACCCCACGCCTGCGCGAGGTATCCGGCAGCGAGCGACGCGCCCTGCGCGCCGTCGTTCCAGCCCCGAAACGCCGCGACGAGCACTGGGCGGCGGAGGGCGGGGTGCCGCTCGATGCGGAGGTAGCCGGCGATGCAGGAAGTCTACGGGAGCCTTTCCGCCGACCCCTTATCGCGTTACACGCACGCGAGTGAAGGGACCCGCCTCCCTCCCCGCTTACGCTCAATTCTACGAAGAGGGAACGCGCGTGTGTTGCGCCGAATGCGCCGGGAGATGCGCGGAGCTAGGCCGTAGGAGAGTCGCGAGGGCGACGACGCCAGCCCAGACGGAGACCGCGAGGGCGACGTGGACGAGGACGAGCCACCACGGGAGCTGGTTTCGCCACTGAACCTCGCCGACGACCATTTGCAGGACGAGGAGCGCGAGCACGACGCCGGCGATGACGCTCTCGAGCGGGGCGCCCGACCGGAACACGAGTGCGACGAGGACGAGGAATCCGACGCCGAACACGGCGGTCGCGCGAACGTGGATGTACACGGCGTCCACGATGTTCCCGAGCCGCTCGATGTCGGCGCCGCCGGAATGCGGCCCGGCGGCGGTCACAAGCGCCCCGGTGACCACGAGGACGAGCGCGACGGGAACGAGGCCGAGCGCAAGGCGGCCGACCCAGGGCGAGACGCCGGCGCGCCGCCGGCCGCGCGCAAACTCGTCCGCGCCGAGCGCAACTACAACCGCGAGCGCGACGGCCGCGAGGGCCAGCAGAAAATGCGCCATGACGGCGACAGGGTGCAGCTCGAGGATGACCGTGAGTCCGCCGAGCGGCACTTGAGCCACGATGGCGGCTGCAACGACGGCCGACGTCCAGGCGAGCCAGCGGGGAAGACCCTCGACGCGACGTGCCGCGAGGGCGGCGAGCGTCGTGCAGCCCATTGCGAAGAGCGCGACGACGCGGTTGCCGAACTCGACGAGGGCGTGGAACTCCTTCTCTGGGAACGGTGTTTCGCCGCAGCGCGGCCAGTTCTCACACCCGAGGCCCGACGCCGTCAGCCGAACTACGGCGCCCGTCACGACGACGACGAAGAGCGAAGCGAGCGCGGCGAACGCAAAGCGGCGAAACGCCGCCGGCGACACGGTGCGCCAACGCCCGCGCGCGAGCCGCGGCGCGTGCGCCTCGGGGCGGGCCATTACTCGACCGCGACGCCGTGGCCTTCCTCGACGCGACCCACGCGCGCGAGGAAGAGGTCGCGGGCGCGGAAGTCCGCGTCGAGGACGGCAGCCTTCTCCGCAGGCAGCGTCACGAGGAGGCCGCCGGCCGTCTGCGGATCGAATCCGACGAGCGCGGCCGCGTCGGGCAAGCCGTCCAGCGCGACCGAGCCGGCGGTGAACTCCCTGTTTCTCGGATCACCGGCCGTCTTCAGGCCTTTCGCCGCGACCTCCGCAGCACCGTCCATCACGGGGAGGTCGCGGTCGATCACGATCCGGACGCCGCTTCGCTCGGCGACCTCGTGGGTGTGGCCGAAGAGACCGAATCCGGTGACGTCCGTGACCGCGTTCGGATCGTAGGGACGAAGCGCCTCGGCGGCGCAGTCGTTCAACTCGGTCATCCAGCGCGCGGCCGTCTCGAGCGCGTCACCGCCCAAGAGGCCCCTGCGCACGCCGGTCAGCACAAGCCCGGTCCCGAGCGGCTTCGTCAGGAAGACGGCGTCGCCCGCGCGGGCCCCGTCCTTGCGCCACACGGCCTCGGGGTGCACCGTCCCGATCGCCGCGAGACCGTACTTGGGCTCGTCGTCTCGAATCGTGTGCCCGCCGGCGAGAATCGCGCCCGCCTCCTCGACCTTCGCGGCCGCCGCGTCGAAGACCGCCCGGACGGTCGCAACCGGGAGCTCCTCCGGAAAGGCCGCGATCGAAAGCGCGAGCAGCGGCCGGCCGCCCATCGCGAAAACGTCGTTGAGCGCGTTCGTCGCCGCGATCGCGCCGTAGAGCGACGGGTCGTCGAGCATCGGTGGAAAGAAGTCGATCGTGAAGATGAGCGCGCGCTCGTCGTCGAGCCGGTACACCGCGGCGTCGTCGGCCGGCGCGAGGCCGACGAGCAGATCCTTCGTCGCCGCCGGCGCGAACCCCGCGAGAAGCTCTTCGAGGCGGGCGGCGGAGTACTTCGCTGCGCACCCTCCTCCGGCTTCGAGCCCCCTGAGTCGTGCGGCAGCCTCCATGGAGGCCGAGATTACCTGCCGCCTAGCGCGCGAGCGCCTCCTCGAGCGCCCGCCGCGTGAGGATCTTCGCGAGCTCCATGCGATATTCCGCCGTCCCGAACGGGTCGGTGACGGGGTTGGTTCCCTCGGTGGCCGCGTCGGCGGCGGCGGCCGGATCGGCCCCAGATTCGAGCGCCTGCTCGACTGCCGTCGCCCGCATCGGCGTCGGGCCCATGTTCGTGAGCGCGACACGCGCCTTCCCGATCCCACCGTTCGAGCGCTCGACGACCGCGGCCACGCCGACGATCGCCCAGTCCTGCGCGCGCGGGTGGAACTTGACGTACGACCAGCCCGTACCCGTGTGCCGGGGCACGCGGATCTCGGTCAGGAGCTCCTGCGGCCCGAGCGCGGTCTCGAACGTCCCCGTGAAGAACTCCGACGCAGGAACCCTTCGCTCACCTCCCGCGCCGCGCACGACGCATTCCGCTTCGAGCGCGAGGAGCGCGCTCGGAAGGTCCGAGGCCGGGTCGCCGTGAGCGACCGACCCGCCGATCGTGCCCAGGTGTCGCACCTGCGGATCGCCGATCTCGCCGGCGGCGTGGGCGAGGAGCGGCGCGTGCTCCGACACGACCTCGTTCCGGTGCAGCTCGTCGTGGGTCGTCAGGGCTCCGATCGCGAGAACGTCACCGTCCTCGCGCACGTAGGAGAGCTCCGCGATCCGGCCGATGTCAACGAGCGCGGTCGGAAACGCGAGCCGGAGCTTCATGAACGGAAGGAGTGACTGCCCGCCCGCCAGGACCTTCGCC
>JACCYG010000044.1 GCA_013696595.1 Actinomycetota bacterium
GTCTAGCCGGCGCGCGGCTTCGAGGTAGACGTCGGGGGCGGGTTTGCCGCGGGCGACCTCCTCGGACGAGACGGTCGCCTTGAAGCACGCCGCGAGCCCGGTTAGGCCGAGGACGAGATCGATGAGCTCGCGGTTCGAGGAGGACGCGAGGCCGAGCGGCCAACGGTCAGCGAGACGACGAGCGGCGTCCACCGCGCCGTCGACCAACGGCAGCTCGCTGCGATAGATCGCTTCGAGGCGGCGTACGACCTCGGCCGAGATCTCTTCCGGCGGCTCTTCGAGCCCGATGACGTCATGCATGTAGCGCGACCATTCACGCGAGCTCATGCCCATCATGTCCCGCTGCGCGTCGGCGTGCCAGCGGCCTCCGCGCTCGCGTGCGAGGCTCTCCCGCGCCTCGTTCCAGACGTGCTCGGAGTCGACGATCACGCCGTCGAGGTCGAAGATGACTGCCTCGATCACGGCGTCGCGCGTCAGGCCGTCCCGGGCCGACCATGATCGGCCCCTACGACGCTTCCGGCCCGTCGCTGGTCGTAGGGGCGGGTCATGACCCGCCCGACGATGGGGTCTGGTAACGCTGGTCGAGATAGATGAGCGGAGGCGCGATGCGGCCCCGCTCGAGGGTCACGACCTCCCCGACGAAGAACGTATGGTCGCCCGTCGCGTGCTCTTCGGTCAGGCGGCACTCGAGCCAGCCGAGCGCGTCGTCGAGGAGGGGCGCGCCGAGTGTGCCGTCGCGCGAGGCGATTCCGTGCCAGAGGGCGATCGGGGGGACGCCGCGGGCGAAGTGCTGGGCGGCGGCGGTCTGATCCGCGGCGAGGAGCGACACGGCGAACGTGCCCGCGCTTCGAAGCAGCTCGTGCATCGCGGCCTGGCGGCTGACGGCGAGGCCCAGGAGAGGAGGGTCGAGCGACAGCGAGACGAGAGAGCCGACGGTCAGGCCGAGGCGCTCGCCCTCCACTCCAACGGTGACGACGGCGAGGCCAGACGGATAGGCGCGCATGAACGCGCGGAAGTCGTCCGGGGGAACGCTCAGTGGCGGCGCTTGAACGCGAGCGCGTCCGCGATCGAGCGGCTCTCCGGCTCCTCATCGCTCTCGGATGGGGGCGGAGGCGGCTCGGCGCGGCGCGAGCCGAGGACGCCCTCGAGGTCGTCCGCAATCTCTCTCAGACCCTCCAGCGCGCGGTGCCTGCGCTCCTCGAGCGAGCGTGTCTCCTCGCGAAGCTCATCTCGGCGCCTGCGCGACTCCTCCTCGAGCTGGCGGGCCATGTCGTTGGCCGCCTCTCGCACCGCGCGCGCCTCGGCCTCGGCGGTCGCGAGGATCTGGCGGCCCTCCTCCTCGGCGTCCTTGCGGTGCTGGCTCGCATAGGAGTCGACGGCGAGACGGATGTCACGGGCGTATTCCTCTGCTTCGGACCGCTCCTGCCGGGCGCCCCGCGTCAGTTCCTCGAGCTCTTCCTGGGCCCGGCCGCGAACGGTCTCGGCCTCTCGGCTGGCCTCGGTTCGCATCTGCTCGGCCGCCTCCTCGGCGGCGCGGACGACGCTGGCGACGTGGTCTCCCAGGTCGGCGTAGGCCGACTGCCGCGAGGTCGACTCCACCTGCACGAACTCTTCTTGCTCAGGCTCCGGGTTGTCCGTCCGATCCGACACAGCGGCGCTCCTCTCGACGGCGAGGGCGCAACTCTACTACGTCATCCACAGCGTGTGGATAGTGCCGATCGGGCAGAATCAGCCGGGTGGCGTACCTGCGGCTGATCGAAGAGGGCGAGGCGACCGGCGAACTCAAACGCCAGTACGACGAGGCTGTCGGACGCGCTGGAAAGGTGTTCAACATCGTGAAGGCGATGTGCCTTCGCCCCGGCGTCCTCCGCGAGGCGATGAGCCTCTACAGAGCCGTCATGTTCGGCCCGTCCGAGCTCAGCCGGGCGGAGCGCGAGCTCCTCGCGGTCGTCGTCTCCTGCGCGAACGACTGCCACTACTGAATACACGCGCACGCAGACGACCTCCGTGCCGAGGGCGCACCCGAAGAGCTCGCGAAGCACGCCGCGCACGACTACCGCGAGGCCGAGCTCGAGCCGCCCGTGCGCGCGCTCTGCGACTTCGCCATGGTCCTCACGCGCACACCCGCCGGCGTCGAGGAGGAGCACATCGAGGCGCTGCGCCGCCACGGCTGGAGCGACGCAGCCGTCCACGACGCGATTCAGGTGATCTCGTTCTTCAACTACATCAATCGGGTAGCCGACGCCGTCGGGATCGAAGGCGAGCCCGAATGGGAGCGCGCTCAAGCGAGCGAGGTTGACGGCCCGCCGCGCTAGGCTCCGGCCGGGACGATGAAGATCTTTGTCGTGGGGGCGGGCCAGGTCGGCTTCACGGTCGTCGAGGCCCTGTACAAGGAGCACGAGCTCACCGTCATCGACCTCGACATAGGCCGGCTCACTGCGCTCACGAACCGTTTCGAGGTCAACGCAGTCGAGGCCAACGCAGCGAGCAGAAAAACGCTGCAGGACGCAGGGGTCCAGGACGCCAACCTTTTCATCGCGTGCACGTCGCGTGACGAGACGAACATCGTCGCAGCGACATTTGCGAAGAAGCTCTCACCGGAGACGACGACGATCGTTCGAACGACGCGCGACGAATACATGGAGATCTGGCGCGAGTTCGACCTCGAGATCGACCACTTCGTCTCGTCGGAGCTCGAGACTGCTCACGCGGTCTCCCGCCTGATCGGCGTACCTGCCGCCCGGCAGACGGACGTTTTCGCGGACGGGCAGGTTCAGATGGTCGAGTTCGATGTGGAGCCAGACGGCGCGCGGGCTCGGTCCTCCACCGCGCCGCTCATCGAGGCGGCTCCCGAGGCAGCCGATCGATCGCGCCAGGATCTGATTGGTCGTCCGCTCCGCGAGGCGACGATTCCCGCCGACTCGAAGGTGGCGAGCATCATCCGCGGTGACCGGACGATCGTTCCGCGAGGAGACGAATCGATCCTGCCGGGCGATCGCGTGATCATCATCGGATCGCCGCAAGCCGCGCGCGAGTGGAGCCGGATCCTCGCCCATGACGACCGGCGGCTCGACGATGTCGTGATCGTAGGAGCCGGGCAGACGGGCGTTGCGATAGCCAAGCT
>JACCYG010000057.1 GCA_013696595.1 Actinomycetota bacterium
CCGTAACCGTATGCTCGACCTGGATCCGCGTGTTCATCTCCAGGAAGTAGTAGGTCCCCGCCGGATCAAGGAGGCCCTCGATCGTCCCGGCGCTTCGGTAGCTCGCCGCCCGCGCTGCCGTGAGCGCGATCTCGCCGATGCGCTCGCGGAGCTCAGGCGTGACCGCCGGCGAGGGCGTCTCCTCGACGAGCTTCCGGTGGCGGCGCTGGATCGTGCAGTCGCGCTCGCCGAGATGCACGAAGTTCCCCTGCGAATCGGCGAGAACCTGGACCTCGACGTGACGCGGGTTCTCGATCAGCTTCTCGACGTACACGGTGGCGTTCGAGAAGTACGCCTCGCCCTCGCGCCGCGCGGACGCGAGCGCGCGCTCGGCCTCCTCGGCGGAACGGACGATCTTGAGGCCCTTGCCGCCGCCGCCCGCCGAGGCCTTCACCGCGACGGGCCAGCCGAGCTCCTCCCCGAGTCGGACGAGGTCGTCGGCGGTCGCGACGGCTTCCGTCGTGCCCGGGATGACAGGGACGCCGGCCCCCGCCATCGCGCGCCGTGCCTCGATCTTCGAGCCCATGAGCTCGATCGCCTCCGGCGGCGGCCCGATCCAGACGATCCCCGCCTCCTCGCACGCCCGCGCGAAGGCCGCGTTCTCGGCGAGGAAGCCGTAGCCGGGGTGAATCGCCTCGGCTCCCGCGCGCCGCGCGGCCTCGAGGATCCGCTCCGCGTTCAGATAGCTCTCCGCGGGTGCGCCCGGGCCGATCAGGTAGGCCTCGTCCGCGGCGCGGACGTGGAGCGAGCCGGCGTCGGGCTCGGAATACACCGCGACGGTGCCGGGCCCTAGCTCTCGGAGCGTCCGGAAGATCCGAACGGCGATTTCCCCGCGGTTCGCGACGAGCACCTTCGTGAAAGGAGCCACCGCGCACATTGTCGCTCGCCGCGGTGGCCGGCTCTAGAAGGTGCCGAAGGTGACCGCCAGATCGGCTCGCCGAACCGGCCAGTGCGACGTGTCGTCTCGCACCCACCGGCCCGTCCGGCAGCTAAAGCGGTAGACGTCGGCGCTGGTCTCCTTTGAGACGGTGTGGAGGAAGTCGCTGTGCTCGATGTTCGCGGACTCCCGGTACCAGACCTTGTGACACGACACGATGTAGTCGTGAGCGGGGTCCCGGTCGCGGGCGGTGCCTGCAGCGCGGTCCGCCGCGACGAGGTTGTCGTCGTCCGATCCAAACGTCGACCAGTCCGTCCCGCCGCGGCCGTCCGGCTCCCAACCGTTCTGCTCGAGCCAGACGAGGAACGACGACCCGGCGTTCATCTGTATGCACTGGCCCCGCCCGCATCCACTCGTGTACCACCTCGCGCCGCCGTGCGGCGTCCCGAGGGTCGCGACGTCCTCGACGAGGAGATAGGGCGGGAACCTGTCATGGCCGCGCTCCGTCTGGGCGAGCGCGTACCGCGCGATCAGCCCTCCCATCGAATGGGCGACGATGTCGACACGCTTGCCGCGGCTCGAGTAGTGCGTCCAGAGAAACCACGCGAAGTGGTAGCCGAGATGGCGAATGTCGGTGTCGGCCTGGTGGTTCTCGTGGAGCTGATGCCCGTAGCGGTAGTAGTGCGCCCGATGGCTGCCGTGATGGCTGATCCAGTGGCTGCACTCTCGGTCGTCGCCGTAGCGAACGATGCACGCGCAGCTCCCGCTTGTCGGTTCCTCTCGCGGTGCACGCCGCGTTTCTATGCCATGCCGGTCTCGAATCTGTAAAGCCCCACAAAACATTTCGAGGAGCGAGCCGGGCGGGGTCTCAAGCGGCCGGATCCCCGCGGCCGTATCCTCCAAACGGTGAGCTTTCCCGATCAGCTCACGATCGCCCGCACGATCGCCGTCCCGGCTGTGATCCTCCTCTTCGCCTGGGACTTTCCGAACCACGACTACTGGGCAACCGCGGTATTCGCCGTGGCGATGGCGACCGACTGGCTCGACGGATGGTGGGCCCGCCGGCGCGACGTCTCTTCGGACCTCGGTCGGCTCCTCGACCCTGTCGCCGACAAGATCCTCGTCCTGGCAGCGCTGATCATGCTCGTCGGACGGGTTTTCCCCGCGTGGATGGTGGGCGCGATCGTCGTCCGCGAGATCCTCGTATCCGGTCTCCGGCTCGCCGCGCTCGAGCGGGGAGTCGTCATGAGCGCGCGCGAGCTCGGGAAGCTCAAGACGTGGGCGCAGGCCGTCGCGGCGGCCCTCGGCGGGCTCGCTGCCGCAGGCGCGATCGCGGACGACGTCGCCTGGGTCGCGCTCCTCGTCGCGCTCGTCCTCACGTGGCTGTCCGGGCTCGATTACGCGCGAACCGCTCCGAGCATCCTCCGTGGCCGGCAGCCTGCGTAACTTCGCCGAGGATGACCGAGACGCGGTGGTCGCGCTCTCGCGCCACGCCCTCGCCCGCCCCGAGGACCACGTGGGCAACCCGGTGTGGTCGACGGTCGAGGACCTCGAGACGGAAGTCGCCGACTGGGAGCCGCCCGCCGAGGAGACGCTCCTCGTCGCCGAGGACGAGGGCCGCGTGATCGCGTTCGGCGGGGTCGAGCTACCGAAGGGGTTTCCCCACGCGGAGCTCTTCGGCCCTGTGGTCGAGCCGAGTCACCAGGGCCAGAAGCTCGGAAGCGGCCTCCTCGAGGAATCGATCGGCATCGCCCGCGGGCATGGCGCCGAATCGCTGACGAGCGCCGTCGGCACCCGGAACACCGCCGGCCGGATCCTGCTCGAAGGACGGGGTTTCAGGACGCGCGGAGCGCCGCAGGCGACGTACCTCCTCACGCGCACCGCACATCGCGCGGTGACCGAGGCACCCGAGGGCGTGAAGGTGCGACGCGGCGCGCCAGAGGACCTGGACGCGGCGCTCGCGCTCTACCATGAATGCTTCCCCGACGGCCGCTTCCCCGATCACACCTGGCGCGACAGTCTCGAGCACGGAACTGTGTACGCGGCCGAGGCGGAGGGACGTGTGGTCGCCGTCCTGCACGTCGACGCGAGTGACCGCTGGATCTACCACGTCGGCGTGACCGAGAGCGAGCGGAACCGCGGCGTCGGATCGTACCTCCTCTCCAAGGCGCTCGAGAACTACTGGAAGCGCCACCCCGGCGACACTCTCGGCCTCGACGTGCCGACGACGAACATCCCGGCGGTTCGGCTCTACCGCCGCCAGGGCTTCGCGCCCTGGCTCGTGCTGCAAACGTTCGAGCTCCCTCTGTAAGGGCCGGAC
>JACCYG010000078.1 GCA_013696595.1 Actinomycetota bacterium
TCCACTCGGCCGTCGTCGAGATCATCGTGAAGCCGGGCGGCCGCTGCCGCTACACGACGATCCAGAACTGGTCGAACAACGTCTACAACCTCGTCACGAAGCGGGCAGTTGCCTACGAGAACGCGACGATGGAGTGGGTCGACGGGAATCTCGGCTCGAAGCTGACTATGAAGTACCCGGCGATTTGGCTCAGGGGCGAGGGCGCGCACGGCGAGGTCCTCTCGATCGCGTTCGCCGGCGACGGCCAGCACCAGGACGCGGGCGGGAAGTGCGTCCACGTCGCGCCGAACACGACGTCCGTGATCACGTCCAAGTCGATCTCGAAGAACGGCGGGCGCGCCGGCTATCGCGGCTTGCTCGAGGTGGCGAAGGGCGCGAGCGGGTCGAAGTCGAAGGTCGTGTGCGACGCGCTCATCCTCGACGAGGACTCGCGCTCCGACACCTACCCATACATCCGGATCGACGAGAACAACGTCGACATCGGCCACGAGGCGACGGTGTCGAAGATCGGCGAGGAGCAGCTCTTCTATCTGATGTCGCGCGGTCTCACCGAGACCGAGGCGTCGGCCATGATCGTGAGCGGCTTCGTCGAGCCGATCACGAAGGAGCTCCCACTCGAGTACGCGGTTGAGATGAACCGGCTGATCCAGCTCCAGATGGAGGGCTCCGTTGGGTAGACGGACGACCGCTGGCCGTAGGGGCCCGACTTGCCCCGCCCGCGCGTAACGGGAGCGTCTCTGTGATCGACGTCGAGCGGGCTGACTTCATCGGTGTGCCGGTGCATGACGTCGCGCGGGCCCGCAAGTTCTACGGCGAGACGCTCGGCCTGCCGCAGAGCTCCAGCTCGGGCGACCGGTGGGCCGAATTCGAGACCGGGAACGTCACGATCGGAATCTTCGCGCCCGAGCAGATGGGCCGGACGTTCGAACCGAGCTCGGCCCCGATCGCGCTCCGCGTCCCGGATGTCGCCGAGGCGCGTCGGCGGCTCGAGGAGGCGGGCATCTCTTTCGAGGGCGAGATCATGGATTCGGGCGTCTGCCATATGGCCTTCTTCCAGGATCCGGACGGCAACGCCCTCATGCTCCACCGGAGGTACGCGCCTCCTCACGCGGAGAAGTAGCGAATGCAGGTGGAGCAAGTCGACTTCGTGGCGCTGCCCACGCGGGACGTCGCGCGTGCTGTCTCCTGGTATCGAGACGTGCTCGGCCTGCGGGCGAGCGAGTTCAGCACCGGTGAGGTCGAGACTTCGAACGTCACGCTCTCGTTCTGGAGCCCAGAGGAGCAGGGCGAGACCTTCGTGGCGAACGAGAACGGGGTCGCGCTCCGCGTTTCCGACGTCGAGGCTGCCGTCGAGGAGGTGCGGGCCGCGGGAGCCGACGTGCTTGGCATCGAGGACACCGGCGTCTGTCACATGGGTTTCTGCAAGGACCCCGACGGCAACGTCATCATCTTGCACAGGAGGTATGCGCCACGTGCCTAGAGCGAAGGCGCTCGAGGCGTACCGCGCGCTGCCTCTTCCGAACACCGCGGACGAGCACTGGCGCTTCACCGATTTGCGCGGCTTCGACCCGGACGCGTTCACGGCGAACGGTCAGAGGGCCGTCGCGGCACCGGACTCCATGCTCGACGTCGACGCGGCGATCGTCACTGTGACGGAATCGAGCCTCGAGATCGAGCGCATGCCTGAAGGGGTTCGCGTCGAGCGGCTCGAGTCTCACGAGCTGCTCGGGACGCTCGTTGGGTCGGATGAGAAGTTCGCCGCACACAACGCGGCCATGTGGGAGAACGGCCTCCTCGTTCACGTCCCGCGTCGGGTCGTCCTCGAGAAGCCGATCTACGTTCGCATCACGAACGCGGGCGAGGGCGGTGCGCTCTTCTGGCGGCTGCTCGTCGTAGCGGAGCCCGAGGCGCGCTTCACGCTGATCGAGGAGTACGCGTCGGATTCATCGGATGCGGCGGGCTACTCGAACGCGGTTGCCGAGCTCTTCGTCGGCCAGGGTGCGAAGCTCGAGTACGTCTCGATCCAGAACCTCTCGCGCGAGACCTGGCACTTCGCATCTCATCACGCGCGCGTGGAGCGGGACGCCGAGCTCGACTGGGTGGCCGGTGGTTTTGGCTCGAAGAAGGGGAAGACGCGAATCCAGAACGACCTCGCCGGCCCGGGCGCGACCTCGCGCGTTACGGGCGCGTACTTCGCCGACGGCGAGCAGCATCTCGACTACGACACGTTCCAGGAGCACATCGCGCCCTCCACGACATCGGACTTCGCGTTCAAGGGCGCCTTGCGCGACAGCGCGCGTGCGGTCTGGCGGGGAATGATCCGCGTCGAGCCCGACGCGCAGAAGACGAACGCGTACCAGGAGAACCGGAACCTGCTCCTCTCCGAGAGCGCGCACGCGGACTCGATTCCCGGCCTCGAGATCCTGGCGAACGACGTGCGCTGCACGCACGGCGCGACGATCGGCCAGGTCGACCGCGAGCAGCTCTTCTACCTGATGGCCCGCGGGCTCTCTCGGGCCGAAGCCGAGCGCCTGATCGTGCGTGGCTTCTTCGCCGACATCCTCGACCGGATCGAGCTCGAACCGGTGCGGGAAGCTCTAGGCGCCGTCCTCGAGGCGCGCATTCCGCAGAGCTGATTCGCCACTCTTCGTCTCCGAGCCGGCACAGAGCGTGTCCCACGCGTGACGATTCGCGCGTTACGCTCGCCTTAAGGGGGCGAGGGGCCGAAGGCCCCGGGGGAAACGAAGGCCCCGGGGGAAAGCTTCACGCGCGCGAGGGCGCATCGGGGCTAGCCGTGGTACGCTTAACGGGCAAGATCAAAGTTAGAGCGCGTGTTCGGTTCGGCCTAGCCCTTCCTAACCCGTTCGTGAGTGTGTTAGGAGGAGGTGTTTTTATGGCAACCGGAACCGTCAAGTGGTTCAGCGATGAGAAGGGGTATGGCTTCATCACCCCCGACGAGGGATCGAAGGATCTCTTCGTCCATCACAGCAACATCGCCGGTGAGGGCTTCAAGTCCCTCTCCGAAGGCGCCCGCGTCGAGTTCGAGCCGCGCGAGGGCCAGAAGGGCCCGGAGGCGACGGAAGTCGCCCCCGTCTCGGCCTAGTCGAGCGTTGAGGGCGTGGCCGTCGTTCGCGGCGGCCACGATCATCTGACCGAAGGAGAACGTTTGGAAGAAAAGATCGAGATGGAGGGTGAGGTCGTCGAGGCGCTCCGGAACCGGATGTTCCGCGTGCAGCTCGACAACGGCCACGAGACCCTCGGGTACTGCGCGGGCAAGATGCGGCGCTACCGGATCCGAATCTTCCCGGGCGATCGGGTCAAGATCGAGGTCTCGCCCTACGACCTGAACCGCGGCCGCATCGTCTACCGCTACAAGTAGGTCGCGTTGCGCTCGGCCACACTGCACACGAACCACGGCGCAATCGAGGTCGAGCTCTTCGAGGACGATGCTCCGAAGACCGTCGCGAACTTCGTGAAGCTCGCCGAGGACGGCTTCTACGACGGCGTCATCTTTCACCGGATCATCCCGGACTTCATGATCCAGGGCGGCGATCCGACGGGGACGGGCACAGGCGGCCCGGGCTACAAGTTCGAGGACGAGATCAACGACCACAAGGTCGTCCGCGGCGCGCTCGCGATGGCGAACGCGGGCCCGAACACGAACGGCAGCCAGTTCTTCATCGTCACGACCGATGCCGCGCCGTGGCTGGATGGCAAGCACACGGTGTTCGGCCGAGTGACGAGCGGGATGGACGTCGTGGACGCGATCGAAGCGGTGGACACGGACGCGCGTGACAAGCCGCGCGAGGACGTCGTCATCGAGCGCGTCGACCTTCCTGGCTAGAGACGTCCAGCCTCGGGTCGCGGAGCGGCTGGGATCGGCCGATACCATGACTTTGTGGCCGTAACGTCCGCTCGCCAACTCGACGCAGCCGCTCTTCGCGCTCAGTTCCCGATCTTCGAGCAGGCGGGCGGCGCACGACGGCTCGCCTACCTCGACTCCTCGAACTCCTCGCAGAAGCCTCGCGCGGTGCTCGACGCGATGCAGACGTTCTACGAGACCTCGTACGCGAACGTGCATCGGGGCGTGTACGAGCTTGCCGATCGCGCCGCTGCCGCTTTCGAGGATTCCCGCGAGAAGGTTCGCGCGTTCGTCAACGCCGGGTCGCAGCGCGAGATCATCTATACGCGGAATGCGACCGAGGCGCTCAACCTCGTTGCCTATGCGTGGGGGCTCGAGAACCTCGGGCCCGGAGATGTCGCGCTCGTCACCGAGCTCGAGCACCACTCGAACTTCGTGCCGTGGCAGCTCATCGCGGAGCGGACGGGGGCGACATTCGCGGCGATTCCGATCGAAGGCGGGAACCACGAGCTCGATCTCTCGAAGCTCGACGAGATCGCCAAGCGGGGCCAGATCAAGGTGCTCGCGGTCGGCCTCGTCAACAACTCGCTCGGCGTCGTCAACCCCGTGTCGGAGCTCGCGGCGTGGGCGCATGAACAGGGGGCCATCTGCGTCGTCGACGCCTGCCAGGCCGCTCCGCACCGTCCCATCGACGTGCAGACGCTCGGCGCGGACTTCGTCGCCTTCACCGGGCACAAGATGCTCGGTCCGACGGGGATCGGCGTGCTCTGGGGTCGGCAAGAGCTTCTGCAGAGCATGCAGCCCTTCAACGTGGGCGGCGGCCAGATCCGCCACGTCTCGCTCGAGAAGACAACCTGGAACGATCTTCCGCATAAGTTCGAGGCGGGGACGCCCCCGATCGTCGAGGCGATCGGGCTCGGCGCCGCTATCGACTACCTGAACGAGGTCGGCCTCGAGAGCATCGAGGACCACGAGGTCGAGATCACGGAGTATGCGCTCGGCCGTCTCGGTGAGATTTTCGGTCTTACGATCTTCGGCCCGCCGCTCGAGCGTCGCGGCGGGATCATCTCCTTCGACCTCGATGGCGTGCACCCGCACGACGTCGCACAGATCCTCGGGAACGAGGGCGTCGCCGTTCGCGCCGGCCACCACTGCACCCAGCCGCTCATGAAGCGCCTCGGCGTCGCGGCCACAACCCGCGCGAGCTTCTACCTCTACACGCTGCCCGAGGAGATCGACCGGCTCGTCGACGGGCTCCACAGGGCGAAGAAGGTCTTCGCGTAGTCGAACCGGCGTGCGGGCGGAAAGCCCGTCGTTACCATAGGTCCGATGGCGTTTGACGAGATGTACCGCGAGGTCATCCTCGACCACTACAAGAACCCGCGCGGGCATGGGGTGATCGAGGGTGCCGACGCGGAGGCCGACGGCCAGAACCCCCTCTGCGGGGACGAGGTCTCGATCTACGTCCAGTTCGGGGCCGACAACGAGACGATCGAGGACGTCAAGTTCCGCGGGCGTGGCTGTGCGATCAGCCAGGCGGCGACGTCGATGTTGACGGAGATGGTCACGGGCAGGAAGGCGACCGCGATCGCCGAGATGCCGCGCGACGAGCTGCTCGAGGAGGTCGGGATCCCGCTGTCGCCCGTCCGGCTCAAGTGCGCGCTGCTCGGGCTTGGGGTCCTGAAGGTTGCGCTCCACCGCGCCAAGGGGACACCGCTCCCCGAGGAATGGGCCGGGATGGACGAGCTCAAGCTGACGTAGTGCGTTTCGGGCGATTCGCGGGCCGGATCTATCCGGCCCCTACGGACCGAAATGGCTGAGCTGACTGTCTGTCCGGTCGAGGAGCTGCCACCGGGAGCGATGAAGCTCGTTCACGCCGGGGAGATCGCGGTAGGCATCTACAACATCGATGGCGAATACTTCGCCCTCGAAGACCGCTGCTCGCACGACGACGGTCCCCTCGTCGAGGGAGACTGGGAGCCCGACCGGGCCGTCGTCATCTGCCCGCGCCATGGCGCGACCTTCGACATTCGTAGCGGGAGGGCACTCACGCTGCCGGCGTATCTCCCCGTCGAGACCTTCCCGGTGCGTGTTGTCGACGGGCTCGTCAAGGTCGACGTCACCTAAGAGCTCACTTCGAAAGGGGCTCTAAGCACGCAGGCGCCAGAAATCTCCGGTGAGCCCGATGTCGGTGAAGACGCGCTCTGCCTCGTCGGGCGTCGCACGCCTCCAGTCAGGTGAGAGCTTGTCGCCGTACCAGCGGCGGCCGAGTTCCCAAGCCTGCTCGAGCGAGAACGAGGCGCCGTGTGGGATTCCGCGCGTCTCACACCAGCGGCCGACGTGCTCTTCCGACCGGAAGGCGAGCATCGTCGCTCAGGTGTAGCCGATGTTGTCCCACCAGCGCCTCGCGGGCACGGCGAAGTGGGCGACACCGTCGTCGACTGTGAGCGAGCCGCCCTCGAGGCGGAACTCCATCGGCTCGCTGCAGTCGGGGCACGACGTCGCGATCGCCGCGTCCTCGTCGAGCATCGCCGGGATGCCGAACGCGTCCCACACGCACGTTCCCCACCAGGAACCGCGTTCCGTGGTCACGCGAAAGGTAGTTGGAAACGCGCAGAGCGGATTCGCCATCCAGATGTTGAGCGTGCCGGGCGCAAAGACGAGGACGTGTGCCGCCTCGAGACGGCGGAACGACGCCTCCACATCCTCTGTCGATTTTCCGAGCCGGTCGGCGACCTGAGCCGCGGTCGGCGGCTCGCCTTCGTCGACGAAGTGCCGGTAGACGAAGAGCCGAACCTCGCGATCGAACGCTTCCGCAGCGCCCATAGCCGAGAACCTAACTGCAGTTCGCGCGGGCGGGCTGGAGATACCTCGCGGGTTAGGCTCTCCCGGTGCTGGACGAGCGCATCATGGAAGTGCTCGCACGCCTCGAGGCGGAAGCCGCTGACGAACGGGAGCGGGGCGTCCCTCCGAAGCGGCGTTCGCGGCAGGTCGCGCCGACGACCGGACGGTTCCTCTTCTCCCTCGTCGCGCCGCAGGCCGACTGCGAGGCCCTCGAGATCGGCGGGTCGCGCGGCTACTCCGCGATCTGGCTCGGCGCGGGCGTGCGCCATCTGGGCGGACACGTGCTCTCGCTCGAGATCGATTCGTACGCAGCGGCGCGCTGGCGGGAGAACGTGGCCGACGCGGGCCTGGAGGGGTGGGTCGACCTCGTCGAGGGCGATGCCTTCGAGAGCCTCGCGCGGATCGACGACGTGTTCGATCTCGTCTTCCTCGACGCCGAGAAGGACGACTACGAGGCCCTCTTCGCGTTGGCGAGGAGGAAGGTCGAGCGCGGCGCGCTCATCGTGGCCGACAACGTCCTCTCGCACGAGGACGCGCTTGGCGCCTACAGCCGCGCGCGACAGAGCGATCCGACGTTGTCGAGCCTGACATTGCCTCTGGACCGTGGTCTCGAGCTTACGGTCGTGCTCGGGCCGCCGACGCACGACGCACCGGAGTAGGGGCGGCGAAGCACGCCATCCTCGTCGTCGCCGCGGGCGGCTATTATCGGCCTACCACGGAAAGGAGGTGGTCCGACTTTGACAGACGACAGTACGGGCAGTGGAGGTACTCGCACGTAGGGGCGCGTCCCCGAGACCCACGGGGAATCGCCTAGCCAGCGTAGGGGGCTGAACGCTCCTACGAATCCAGGCGAGTCACCGACCGTTAGCGCGGGGGCCTTCGGGCCCCCGCTTGTTTTCTCGAGCGCGACGTCCCGCTCAGGCGACCGCGCGCCGGACCTGTTCCTCGAGGCCGATCGGCTGCACTCCCAGCACCTCGACGGCCGGGCGGATGTCCGTGACGTAGTCGTCGAACTCGAGCATCGTCAGCGCGTCGCGCGACATCGGAAAGCTCGTCGGGAGCCTCTCCACCACCGCGGCGCCCGCGCGCGCGAGGCTCATCGGGAAATGGACCATGCGCCGCCGCTTCCCGAGGGAGCGCTTGATGCGGTCGTTGACGTCCTCCCAGCTCACGGCGTCCGGGCCGGCGATCTCGAACGTGCGGTTGACCGCTTCCGGCACCGAGAGCGATTTCGCGAAGTACGCCGCGACGTCCTCGACCCAGATCGGCTGGAGCCGCTTCGTGCCGACGATCGTGATCACGGG
>JACCYG010000163.1 GCA_013696595.1 Actinomycetota bacterium
TCGACCGCGTTCAGGAGCGCGACGCCGCCGCCGGGGACGATGCCCTCCTCGAGAGCGGCCCGGGTAGCCTGCAGCGCGTCCTCGACGCGGTGCTTCTTTTCCTTCATCTCGGTCTCGGTGGCCGCGCCGACCTTGACGACGGCAACGCCACCCGAGAGCTTCGCGAGCCGCTCCTGAAGCTTCTCACGGTCGAAGTCGGAGTCCGTGTTCTGGACCTCGGACTTGAGCTGCTTGATGCGGCCCTTGATCGCGTCGGACTCGCCTGCGCCATCGATGATCGTGGTCGAGTCCTTGTCGATCACGATCCGGCGTGCTCGACCGAGTTGGCTGAGCTTGGTGTTCTCGAGCTTCAAGCCCATCTCCTCGGTGATCACCTCGCCGCCCGTGAGGATCGCGATGTCCTCGAGCATGCGCTTCCGGCGGTCACCGAAGCCCGGCGCCTTGACGGCGACCGCGCTGAAGGTCCCGCGGAGCTTGTTGACGACGATGGTCGCGAGGGACTCGCCCTCGACGTCCTCGGCGACGATGAGGAGCGGGCGACCCGCCTGGATGACCTGCTCGAGCACGGGCAGGACATCCTTGACCGCGCCGATCTTCTGGTTCGCGATCAGCACGTACGGGTCGTCGAGCACGGCCTCCATGCGCTCGGCGTCCGTGATCATGTACGGCGACAGGTAGCCCTTGTCGAACTGCATGCCTTCGGTGAACTCAAGCTCGAGGCCGAAGGTCTGGCCCTCTTCGACGTTCACGACGCCGTCCTTGCCGACCTTCTCGATCGCGTCCGAGATCACGTCGCCGATCTCGCGCTCGCGCGCGGAGATGGTCGCGACCCGGGCGATGTCCTCCTTGCCCGAGATCTCCTTCGACTGCTTCTTCAGGTCCTCGACGACCGCCTCGACGGCCTTCTCGATGCCGCGCTTGAGCCCCATCGGGTTCGCTCCGGCAGCGACGTTCTTCAGGCCCTCGCGGACGATCGCCTGGGCGAGCACGGTTGCGGTAGTCGTCCCGTCTCCCGCGACGTCGTTCGTCGCGGTCGCGACTTCACGGACGAGCTGCGCGCCCTGGTTCTCGAACGCATCCTCGACCTCGATCTCACGGGCGATGGTGACGCCGTCGTTCGTGATCGTGGGTGCGCCGAACTTCTTGTCGAGGACGACGTAGCGTCCCTTGGGGCCAAGGGTGACCTTGACCGCGTCGGCGAGGATGTTCACGCCGCGCTCGAGGGAGCGCCGCGCGTCCTCGTTGAACTTCAGCTCTTTATGCGCCATTCAGTCCTCCAACTTCATTCGTAGTGGCTCAGTGCTAGGCGGTTGCGCCCGCCAGCTCCTTCTTCTTCGAGGTCTTGCTCTTCGAGGCCGTGCTCTTCGAGGCCGTGACGACCTTCGCGAGCACGTCGGACTCGCGGAGGATCAAGAACTCCTCGGTGCCGAGCTTGACCTCGGTGCCGCCGTACTTCGAGAAAATGATCTCGTCGCCCTCGGCGAGGTCCATCGGGACGAAGTCGCCGTCCTCGTTTCGACCGCCGGGGCCGACGGCGAGGACGCGGCCGCGCTGCGGCTTCTCCTTCGCCGTGTCGGGGAGGACGATGCCGCTCTCCGTGGTCTCCTCTTCCTCGAGGGCCTCGACGATCAGCCGGTCTCCCAGTGGCTTCAGGTCCATCCAAACTCCTTTCCCTGCTCTGCTCTCTCCAGGTCTGGCACTCATGCACTCCGAGTGCCGATAGGAGATGATAGCGCAGCTACACCAGGTAGATCAAGGTTCCGTCGGCACTCTCATGGGAAGAGTGCCAGCCCCGGCCCGACGCGGTGTCACCAGAATGAACGTGAGCGCGCACAGAGCGGCCGCGCCACCGTAGGCGGCCGCGTCGCCGACGAGATCCCCTACCGCGCCTGCGCCCGAGGGTCCCACGGTGTTTCCGGCCGCCCAGGCGGCGTTCATGAGGCCGAAGGCGACGCCCTGTGACAGGCCGACCCGGTCGGCGCCGTCGGAAAGAAGGGCCATTCCCGGGGTCAAGAGCGCCCCGAACGAGACACCGGCGACGACGGCAAGTGCCGCAACAACCGGAGCCCGGCTCGCCAAGGCAAGCCCGATGGACACGGCAACCGAGGCGATTAGCGCCGCGCGTACGGGACCGCCGACACCCCGACGGTCGATCAGCCGTCCGATCAGGGGGTTGGCCCCGACCTCGACCGCTGCGCCGGCGAGGTAAACCCCGCCGATCGCCACCGCACCCCAGCCGAGCGCCGCGAGATCGAGCGGGACGAGGACGGCCAGAACGCCGAGGAGAAGCGAGGGAAGGAGCATCAGCCAGAGACCGCCGACGAATCGCCGCTCCCGAAGCGCCGCGCTTACGGCCGCGAGCCGCACGGGCTGAGCCGGCGCGCCGGTCGTCCGGAGCGCCCAGGCAGCCAGGAGCGCAGCGAGGGCCCCGACCCCGACGAAGGTCTGCTTCGTTCCGGCGACGGCGGCGATCCCGCCGACGACGGGCCCGAGCAAGGCCCCGACGATAGCGCCGGCGAGGGCGGTTCCCAGCATCTCTCCGCGGCGCTCCCGCGGCGCAACCGCAACGAGCCAGGCGAGGCCGCCCGACCACGAGAGCGCGCTTCCTAAGCCCTGGACGACGCGAGACGCGCCGAGCGTCCACTCGTCGGTCGCAAACGCGAAGCCGACGCTCGCCGCCGCGATCACGACGAGACCCGCGACGGCCGCCGTCCTGGGCCCAAACCGCGCGGCGGCGATCCCGCCCGGAAGCGCGCCGATGAGAACTCCCGCTGCGTACGCGGCGACGAGGAGACCCGCGCCGGTCTTGGAGAGGCCGTAATCGTCCGCGAACCCGGGCAGCAACGGCACGAGCGCCGCATAGAGCATCGTGTCGACGAGGACGATCGCGCAGACGAGGACGAGCAGACGGCGCACGCGCTTGACGATAGTTGCGTGGGTGAGCGTCTCGCGCCGCGACAGGGATCCTCGGGCTCCGGGTCTACGATCCCGGCGTGAGGCGAGAGTTCTCCGCCGGAGCGGTCGTCGTTCGCCGCCTCAAGGGCCGTTGGCACGCGGCGCTGATACGCCCCGGCGGAAAGAATCTCTGGGCACTTCCGAAGGGGCTCGTCGGGAGCGGCGAGGACCCAGCCGCGACGGCGCTCCGTGAGGTCAAGGAAGAAACCGGCGTCGAGGGGAAGCTCGTCAAGAAGCTCGGTGACGTTCGCTACGTCTACACGTGGAAGGGCGACCGCGTCTTCAAGATCGTGAGCTTCTTCCTCGTCCGCTACTCGCGCGGGCGGATCGGCGACCTCCCGCCGGCCCTCGCCTTCGAGGTGGACGAGGCCCGCTGGCTCCCCCTTGCCGATACGCCGCGCCTGCTTGCGTACAAGGGCGAGAGGGAAATGGCCGAGCGCGCGCTCGAGGTCCTCGCCGGGGCCGAAACGCCGGCGTGACCGTTCGCCGGATCGAATCCGCCCGTCCCAGCCTCTATCATCGCCTCGTCCCGTCCCACGTACCGACTGGGCCCATGTACGCGCTCAACTTCTACTCTCCCATCGTCCGCGACCAGCTCCGAACCCGCCGGAAGACGGCGACGATTCGCCTCGGGAACAAGTCGGGGAAGTACAAGAAGGGCATGGTCGTCCAGGTGCTCGTGGGGATGCGCTTCGGCCCGCGCGAGAAGATCTTCGAAGCAGTGATCGACAAGGTGGACGTGAAGCCGCTCGCGGAGCTCTCGCCACGCGAGATCGAGCACGACAACCCGGAGATCAAGCGCACCGACGAGATGGTCAACTTCCTGAGCCAGCTCTACAACCGCGAGGTATCCGAGAACGACACCGTCACGGTCATTCACTTCTCGGAGATCGTGAGCCCGGCCGAGCTCGCCGCGAACCTGCCCGGATAGGGGCCGGATATATCCGGCCCCTACGGTCGGGAATGTTTCCGGATCGGCGTGCCGAACTGCTCGGCCGGTCGAAGCTCTCCGCCGCACGCCTCGCACTCGACGGCGAAGACGGATCGGAAGAGAGCGCCGCAGGCAGGACAGCGATTCCGCATCTCTCCGCCGCACGTCGGGCAGACGCGCGGCAGCTCGGCCTCGTTCTCCTCGAAGTAGCGCTGCGCATGACCGCAGCCGAGGCAGAACGCGACCCAGTCGCCCAGCGTCTTTCGCCGCTCCTCTCGTAGCCAGTCGGACGCTTTCCCCATGTCCGTTACAGTTTCGCCGATGGCTGTCGCCCGGGAAGCCGAGCCCGTCAGCTCACTGCGGGAGGTCAAAGAGGCAGGCCTCGACCGCGAGGACCTCCTCAACGTCTATCGCAGCCTCCTTCTGACGCGCGGCATCGAGGACCGCGGCCACATCCTCTACAAGCAGGGGAAGATCCCCGGGAGCTTCTACACGGGCCGCGGCAACGAAGCGGCTTCGGTGGGCGTCGCGACGGCGATGGGGCCCGACGACGTCGGGACGCCGCTCCACCGAGACATGGGAGTGCACGTCGTTCGCGGCGTCGAGCCGTGGCGCATCTTCGCGCAGTACATGGGCCGGGTCGACGGCCCGACGCGGGGCCGCGACGGGAACGTCCACATGGCGGACAACAAGCTCGGCCTGATCGCGATGGTCAGCCACCTTCCGGCGATGCTCCCGGTCGCCGTCGGCTGCGCCCTGGCCTTTCGGATCCGGGAGGAGAAGCGCGTCGCGCTCGCGTGGTTCGGCGAGGGCGCGTCCGCGCGCGGGGACACGCACGAAGGCATGAACTTCGCCGGTACGCGACGGCTTCCGGTCGTCTTCGTTTGCGACAACAACCAGTGGGCCTACTCGACGCCGACGCACCTCGAATATGCGTGCGAGAACCTCGCCGACCGGGCGCAGGCGTACGGCTTCGACGGCGTCGTCGTCGACGGGACAGACGTCCTCGCCGTTTACCGCGAGGCGAAGCGGGCGATCGAGAAGGCCCGCGAGGGCGGCGGTCCGACGCTCCTGGAGTGCATGACCCTCCGCATGGAGGGCCACGCCGTCCACGACGACGCCTCCTACGTCCCGAAAGAGATGTTCGAAGAGTGGGCGAAACGCGACCCGCTCGAGCGCTTCCGGTCGTGGCTCCGCGAGAACGCCGACCTGACCGACGAGGAGGAAGAAGAGATCGCGGGCCAGATCAAGAAAACGTTGAGCGACGCGATCCGCCGCGCCGACGAGAGCCCGCTCCCCAACCCAGACGACCTCACCGAGGGCGTTTACGCCTCGCCCGAGGACCTCGACACCCCCCACCACAAGTAATGGCCGTGAAGACCTATCTGCAAGCGATCTCGGACGGTCTCCGTCAGGAGATGCAGCGGGACAAGCGCGTCTACGTGATTGGCGAGGACATCGGCGTCTACGGAGGCGCCTTCAAGGTGACGCAGGGCTTCCAGGAGGAGTTCGGCGCGTGGCGCGTGATCGACGCGCCGCTCTCCGAGACCGCCATCGTCGGCAGCTGCACCGGCGCCGCGATCATGGGGCTACGTCCGGTTGCAGAGATGCAGTTCGCCGATTTCATCTCCTGCGCGTGGGACCAACTCGTCACCGTCGCGGCGAAGCAGCGCTACCGAGCGGGGACGGCCGTGCCGATCGTCGTCCGCCTGCCCTCCGGCGGCGGCTTCTCCGGCGGGCCTTTCCACTCGCAGAACCCCGAGTCGAGCTTCGCGCACATCCCGGGCCTCAAGATCGTCTGCCCTGCGACGCCCGCGGATGCGAAGGGACTCCTCGTGAGCGCGATCGAGGACCCGAACCCCGTTCTCTACTTCGAGCACAAGCACCTCTACCGGCGGATCAAGGACGAGGTTCCGGACGAGCGCTACACCGTGCCGCTCGGGAAGGCGCGCGTCCACCGCGAGGGCGACGACGTCACCGTCGTCACGTGGGGCGCAATGGTCTACACCGCGGACGAGGCCGCCAAGCAGCTCGAGAGCGATCTCTCCGTCGAGATCGTCGACCTGCGCTCGCTTTCGCCGTGGGACAAGGAGGCCGTCCTCACGTCGGTCGAGAAGACGTCGCGCGCGCTCGTCCTCCACGAGGACACGCGGACGGGCGGCTTCGGCGCCGAGATCGTGGCGACGATCATGGAGGAGTCGTTCGAGAGCCTCGACGCGCCGGTGAAGCGGGTCGCCGCGCCCGACACGCCGGTTCCGTTCTCGCCTCCGCTCGAGAAGAAGTTCATCCCGCAGGTCGAGGACGTCCTCGCAGGCCTGCGCGACCTCGCGGAGTACTAGTGCTCCTTCAGGCAATACATACCGGCTTCTCGCCGACGATCACGCGGCGCCACTGGCCCCATGGCGACTGAAACCGCCGTCGACGTCGTAATGCCCCAGATGGGGGTCTCCGTCTCGGAGGGGACGATCACGAAGTGGCTCAAGTCGGTCGGCGAGGAGATCAGCGCGGACGAACCGCTCCTCGAGATCTCGACGGACAAGGTGGACACCGAAGTGCCGAGCCCCGCGACAGGCACGCTGCAGGAAATCCTTTCCCAGGAGGGCGAGACCGTCGCCGTCGGGACGAAGATCGCCGTGATCTCTCCGGAGGGCGCCCCTGCCGCCGAGGCGGCCGACGTCCCGGAACCGGCCACCGCCCAGGCGGCCGCAGAGTCGGAGGACGCGTCCGGCGCCGAGGGTGAGACTGCGACCGCTGAGCCCGCTCAGGAGGCCGAGCCCGGGCCTGCCGAAACCGCCGAGGCGCGGCCGTCCCCCCAGCCGCCGCCCGCCGGCGACGGCCGGGGCGACAAGGCGTTCGTCTCGCCCGTCGTCGGGCGAATCGCGGCCGAGCACAGCGTCGACGTGACGCAAGTCGAGGGAACCGGCCGTGGCGGCCGCGTGACGAAGAAGGACATCCTTGCCTTCATCGACTCCGGCGGCGCGAAGGAGACTCCCGCGCCCGCGCAGGAGCCCGCGCCTCCCGAGGCGCCCGCGAAGCCCGCCGAGCGCGCACCCGAGCCCGCGACTGTGCAAGCGGCCACCCCCGCAGCGCCACAGGCAGGGGAGACGGTCGAGCCCATGACGCCGATGCGGAAGGGCATCGCCGAGCACATGCGCCGCTCGCTCGACACAGCAGCCCACGTGACCACGACGTTCGAAGTCGACATGGCAAGGGTGGTCGCCGCGCGCGAGAAGCTCAAGCGCGAGTTCCAGGAGAAGCACGGGGTCAAGCTCACGTACCTACCCCTGATCGCGCGCGCCACGATCGACACGATCGGCGACTGGCCGTGGATGAACGCGGAGGTGCGCGGCGACTCGATCGTCGTCAAGCAGTACGTGAACCTCGGGATCGCCGTCGCCCTCGAGGGCGGCAAGGGCCTGATCGTCCCCGTGATCAAGAGCACGGAGGGCTTGAACCTCCTCGGGCTGACGCGCGCGATCATCGCCATCGCCGACCGCGCTCGCTCCAAGAAGCTCCTCCCCGACGACGTCCAGGGCGGAACGTTCACGATCACGAATCCCGGCGGCTTCGGCGCTATTCACGGAACGCCGATCATCAGCCAGCCGCAGGTCGCGATCCTCGATGTCGAGGCCCTCGTGAAGCGCCCCGTCGTGGTGACCGACGACGATGGGAACGACTCGATCGCAATCCGCCCGATGATGAACCTCTGCCTCTCGTACGACCATCGCCTGGTCGACGGCGCCTACGCCGCGCAGTTCATGCGCGACCTGCGAGAGCGCCTGCAGACCTGGGACGAGAGCGCGTACTAGGGTCGCGGGCCGGACAAGCCCGGCCCCTACACTGATCGGATGGCCGAGCGCAACGCGTACGTCCTGAACCTCGGCGTGACGCCGTACATGGAGGCGTGGGATCTTCAGCGCTCGCTGGCGTCTGCCGTCTCACTGGGCGAGATCCCCGACATCGTGATCTTCGTCGAGCATCCGCCCGTAATCACAACCGGGCGCCGGACGAACGAGGGAGAGGTACATGTGCCGCCCGGGGCCGAGGTCGACCTCGTCGAAACCGACCGCGGTGGGAAGTCCACGTTCCACGGTCCCGGCCAGCTCGTTTGCTATCCGATCTTCGACCTGAACCGCCACGGGCGCGACGTCAAGAAGTACTGCCGCGACCTGGAAGAGTCGGTGATCCAAACGCTGGTGGCGTTCGAGCTCGAGGCGACGCGGATCGAGGGACTGACCGGGGTCTGGCTCGAGCGCCCGCCGCGGAAGATCTGCTCGATCGGCGTACACATCTCGCGCTGGGTGACGACGCACGGCTATGCACTGAACGTCGACCTGGACCCCGCGCCGTTCACCGACTGGATCACGGCCTGTGGGCTCGAGGACGCCGCTTTCACGACGATGGCGCGCGAGCTCGGGCGGCCGGTCGCGGTCAATGAGGTGCGGGACGCAGCCGCGCGCGCACTCGAGGAGGTCTTCGAGTTACGGCTCGAACCGTTTCCCGCGGACGACAGGGCGGCATTCACGGTCCAGGCCGGCAGCGCCGCCAACGCGTAGGTCGTTCAGCGGGGCAGCTCTCAGCAAGGCCGATTCAAGCAGGAGCAGCGCGAAAGGCCGAGCCCGAGGACGGATCGGCACAGTTTCGTTACGAAGGCCATGGTCTCAGCGGCCACCCCCGAGGGTCAGACCCTCGCGGTTCCACCCGGCTCTAGACTGGAAGCGTGCACACCTCGCTTCCCGTCGCAGATCGGCCGCGCCGCCCCGAATGGATGAAGGTTCGCGCGCCGAGCGCCGACTCGCGCTACTTCGACGTGCGCAAGCTGATCCACGGCCAGCGGCTCCACACGATCTGCGAGGAGGCCCGCTGCCCGAACATCGCCGAGTGCTGGGGACGCGGGACCGCGACGTTCCAGATCCTCGGCGAGACGTGCACGCGGGCATGTCGCTACTGCTACGTCCACTCCGGGCGCCCTGAGGATCCGCCCGACGCGCTCGAGCCGCTGCGCCTTGCGCACGCCGCCGCGCAGATGGAGCTCAAGCACGTCGTCGTCACCTCCGTCGATCGCGACGACATTCCCGACCGCGGCGCCGCGCACTACGCGGCGACGATCCGCGCGCTGAAGGCGAAGCTGCCGCACGCGAGCGTCGAGGTGTTGACGCCCGACTTCCTGGGCGTCGAGGAGGAAGCGCTGCAGACCCTGCTCGCCGCGCGCCCCGAGGTTTTCAACCACAACATCGAGACCGTCCGCCGC
>JACCYG010000181.1 GCA_013696595.1 Actinomycetota bacterium
AGGGATGCCAGCCGGCGAGAGCCTCCCAGAGGATGACTCCGACGGCCCAGACGTCCGCCGCACCCGAGACGGGCTCGCCCTCGAGCCGCTCGGGCGCGACGTACGCGAGCGTTCCCGGCACGTCCCCGACGGCGGTGAGCGTCTCGGCGTCGTCGACGTGGGCGAGCCCGAAGTCGAGCAGGCGGACCGAGACCTCGTCGCCCTCCTCGAGCATGACGTTGGACGGCTTGACGTCGCGGTGGACGACGCCCTTCCCGTGCGCGTGCGCGAGCGCGTCGAGCACCTGGGCGGCCGCCTCGATCGCCGCTGCGTCGCCGAGCTCACCCGAGCGAAGGGCTTCGCGAAGCGTTCTTCCGTGGACGTGCTCGTATGCGACGTAAACGTGTCCCTCGTCCCGGTGGAGATCGAGCGCGCGCAGGCAGCGCGGGTGCCGAAGCCGGGTCGCCGCCTCGACTTCACGCTCCGCGCGCGAGCCGGCCTTCCCCTCGCGCCGCACGACCTTGAGCGCGATGTCCCGGCCAGCCTGCTCGTCGCGAACGAGCCAGACCGAGCCCGAGCCGCCGCTCCCAAGCGGGCGAAGGGGGCGATAGCGCTCGAGGATGAGCGTGCCCGTCCCTTGGCCGCCCGTCCGGGCTTTGCGCGTCGCGACCCCGTCTCGCATCTCGGTGGTCTTGGCGTCACCCCGCCAAAGTCCTGCTAACGCCGGGAAATGGCCGGTTAGGGTGTTAGACTCGACCGACTTTCCGACCCTCGGGAGCCCCTGTGGCCGAACGCGAGCGAACCGACATCGATTCCATCGAGTTCGACTTCTTCGACGACTCTCCGACGGCGGAGTCGGCCAGGGAGGGTTCTCCGCCGAAGCGGCGCCGGCGTCTGCCGACCCGGCCACCCACCGGAGCAGGCGGTCCGATCGTCCGGCTCGCGGCGCTCGTCGCGGGCGCGATCCTCCTCGCCGCGGTTCTCGTTCTCTGGGCCAACAGCTGCCGTGAGGGCCAGCGGAAGGACCAGTTCGGCAACTACATGGAGTCCGTCGCGAAGGTCGGCGCCGACTCGGAACGCATCGGCCGCGACCTAAACAACCTCATTTTCTCCGCCGGCATCAAGGTGGGCGATCTGAAGAGCGAGCTCGACGGGCTGCGGCAGGCCCAGGGTCAGACCGTTCAGAGCGCGCAGGGCCTCGACCCGCCGGGCGCGCTCCGTGAGCAGCACGAGAGCCTCGTCGAGGCGCTTCAGCTTCGGGTCAGCGGCCTGAACGGCCTCGCGGGCGGCTTCACGCAGATCGCGGACGTGGCGAGCTCGCAGGCGGCCGGGGAGCTTCTCGCCGAGCAGTCGAACCGGCTCGTGGCGAGCGATGTCCTCTACGACGACTTCTTCAAGGACGCGGCGCAGAACGTCATGGAGGAGGAGGGCATCCGCGGCGTCGCCGTCCCCGATTCGAACTTCGTCTCCAATCTCGATTTCTCGAGCCCGCGCTCCTGGAAGCTGATCGTCGACCGGCTGACGAAGCCCGTGAACGCGGGGGGCCTGCGCGGCAACCGGATCGAGGGCGTCCGCGTCCTGCCGTCCCGGACGCAGCTCTCGCCGAGTGAGGACAACACCGTCAAGGCGTCCGACCGGCTCGCCTTCGAGGTCCTCGTGAACAACAGCGGCCAGACCCAGGAGACGCAGGTCAAGGTCACGCTTACGATCCAGCAGAGCCCGGAGCCGATCCGGCAGGAGCAAGAGATCGACGCCATCAATCCGGGTGACACCGACGCGGTCGTCTTCCGCGATCTCGGACAGGTCTCGTTCGGATCGAACACGATCCTCAAGGTGACGGTGGAGCCGGTGACGGGCGAGACGAACACGAACAACAACAGCGCCGAGTACGTGGTCATCTTCACGTTCGGGTAGTGCCTGGAGACCAGACTGTCGCGTGGATAGCGATCGGCGCCGCGATCGGCGCCGGTGCCGCGCTCCTGCTCGCCCTGGGGTTCTACCTGACGCTTCGGCGCGTCCGGAAGGCGCAGGTCGTCATGCTCGGGGCCGGGAAGGGCGACCTCGTCGACTTCGCCGTCTCGCTCCAGGGCAGGATCGACGATCTCCATCGCGCCGTGGATGAGGTTGCCCTCGCACTCTCGCGCCTCGACAAGCGGATCGACGGGTGTCTCTCGCACACCTCGATCGTCCGCTACGACGCCTACGAGGACGCGGGCGGCCACCAGTCGGCCTCGCTCGCGTTTCTCGACGCCGCGCGCTCCGGGATCATCGTTAGCGCGATCCAGGGCCGCGACTACGCGCGGATCTACGTGAAGGAGCTCGACCGCGGACGCCCCTCCGTCGCCCTCTCGCCCGAGGAGCAGGAGGCCGTCGACCGCGCCATGGCCGTCTCATAAACTCGTAGGGGCGGGATATGTCCGGCCCTGCCTAGAACCACCAGATGACCTACCGAAAAGCCGAGATCCGACCGTCCCGGCCCGACGACGAGGCGATCCTCTTCGGCCTCGCGAGCATCGATCGCGGCGCGGACGAGCGGACGCTCGCCGTGCTCGAGCGAGAGACGGTCTTCGTCGCCGAGGTCGAGGGGACGCCGGCGGGCTACGTCGCCCTCGAGGCCGAGGAGGCCGGTGTTCGCGTCGACCAGCTCTTCGTGAGCCCGGATCACGAAGCCGAGGGCGTCGGGCGGCAGCTCCTCGAGTACGCGGAGGGGTACGCGATCTGGCGCGGCGCGCGCTCGCTTCGCGTCGTCGTGTCGGGAAACGACCGCCGAGCGCTCGAGTTCTACCGCGGCCGCGGTTTCGTCGCCGTGGAGGAGAATCTCCTCGAGCTGGTTTTACCGGAGCCGTAGGTCCTCCGGCTAGGATTTTCGTGCCATGGCCCACGTTCTGGTTCTGAACGCGAGCTACGAGCCGTTGAACGTCTGCACCGTGCGGCGTGCCCACGTGCTCGTCTTCAAAGGGAAGGCCGAGGTGATCGAGGATCTCGGCAAGCCGCTGCGCTCGGCCGCGGCCGAGTTCGTCTGGCCGCACGTGATCAGGCTCCTCCGGTACATCCGGGTGCCGAAATCGGTGCAGCGGAAGATCTCCCGGAGGGCCCTCTTCGCGCGAGACCAGTGGCGCTGCCAGTACTGCGGCCATGACAGCGGGAAGCTGACACTCGACCACGTCGTCCCGCGAAGCCGAGGCGGTGATTCGACGTGGGAGAACGTGGTCACGTCGTGCGCGCCGTGCAACCTGCGCAAAGGAAACCGGACGCTCGACGAAGCGGGCATGCGGTTGCACGCGCATCCCCGCCAGCCGCCGCCTGCGCTCTTCGTCACACTCGCCGCACCGCGGATCCCGGACGGCTGGCAGCCGTACCTGACGGCCTTCGCGTAGCCCGCCGGCTCTGTCGGGTCCCTAGTCGATCTCTTTCGGGTACGCGACGACGTCTCCGTCCCAGTCGTCATCGTCAGGCGGCTCGAGGGCGACCGCGCCCGAGAGCCCCGGTCCGCGCCTCGGGCCGCGGGGGACGAGGGCGGGCTCGATCCAGGGCGGGTCAGGAGAAGCTCCGCCATCACGGCCGCCGGATCCGGGCAGATGCTCGCGAACCGAACGCCAGATGGCCTGCAACCGGCGCAGAAGACGCAGCCGCCGTGGCTGCCAGTAGCGGGCGTACGCGGCGAGGTCGGGCGTCTGCTCGCCCACGTCTGGATTGTAGTCGGCGCGCCGCAAGTTACGGGCGAGTCCCGCGTCTACCCTTGGGGGAGTTGTAGCCCTTGGAGGAGTTGTAGCCCTTGGAGGGGCCTCCGCTTCCCCTCTCTCTGTTGCGCGCGGCCCGTCGCGCGTGTGTCCGGCGGCTGCCCTATACTTCGATCATCGGTTGAGGCGACGAGGCCTCGGGTGGAATGCCCGGGGCCGTTTGCGTTTAAGGAGGCGCACATGGCGATGGTTGAAGATCGAAGCAGGGCGACGAGCGAGCCGGCGGCCCGGAAGGCCGTGCTCGAGCGGATCGAAAAGGAGAACGTCAAGTTCATCCACCTCTGGTTCACGGACCTGGAGGGGCATCTCAAGAGCTTCTCGATCACGCCGGCCGAGCTCGAAGGCGCGCTAGACGACGGCATGGGCTTCGACGGCTCGTCGATCACGGGCTTCAACGCGATCGAGGAGTCGGACATGGTCGCGATCCCCGACCCGGCGACGTTCCAGCTCATGCCGAACGGCGAGACGACGAGGGTCGCGCGGATGATCTGCGACGTCGTGACCCCCGACGGAGAGCCGTACGCGGGCGACCCGCGCTACATCCTGAAGCTGGCGCTCGAGCGCATGACGAGCATGGGTTTCGACACGTTCAACGTCGGGCCTGAGCTCGAGTACTTCCTGTTCGAGGACGACAAGGGCACGGAGACGCTCGACGAGGGCGGCTACTTCGCCATGACGACGCTCGACGCGGCCTGGGAGCTCCGGAACGAGACGATCGCCGCGCTCGAGTCGATGGGGATCCCGATCGAGTACGTCCACCACGAGGTGGGGCCCTCGCAGCACGAGATCGACATGCGCTACGCGAACGCCCTCGACATGGCCGACCACACCCTGACCTACCGGCTCGTGGTCAAGGAGATCGCCAAGAAGGCCGGGTATCACGCGACCTTCATGCCGAAGCCGCTCTTCGGCGAGAACGGCTCGGGCATGCACACGCACCAGTCGCTCTTCGCCAAGGGCTCGAACGCGTTCTTCGACGCCGACGACGAGTGGCACCTCTCCGACGTCGGCAAGGCCTTCATCGCGGGACAGCTTCAGCACGCGCGCGAGATCTCCGCGGTCTTCGCGCAGTGGGTCAACTCGTACAAGCGGCTCGTGCCCGGCTATGAGGCGCCGGTCTACGTCGCCTGGTCGCGCCGGAACCGGTCGGCCCTCATCCGGATCCCGCTTTACAAGCCAGGCAACGAGCAGGCGACGCGGGCGGAGATCCGCTGCCCCGATCCGGCCTGTAACCCGTACCTGACGTTCGCGGCGCTTCTGCACGCCGGCCTCGAGGGAATCGAGAAGGGCTACGAGCTCCCGCCGCCGATGGAGCAGAACCTCTACCACCTGACTGCGGAGCAGCGACGGGAGCGCGGGATCCTCGCGCTTCCCGAGACGCTCGGGGAGGCGATCGACGAGCTGGCGACGTCCGAGCTCGCGCGCAAGGCGCTCGGCCAGCACATCTTCGACCGCTACGTCGAGATCAAGCGGAAGGAATGGGACGACTACCGCGTCCAGCTGACGCCGTGGGAGCTCGACAAGTACCTCGCGGTCTTGTGATCCGCGCCTCGAGGACGGAAAGTCGCGCTCAGCGGACCGCTTCTCCCTGAAGCGGAGACTGACTGGCGGCCGACTGCGAGCTGCTGGCAGGCGGCTCGCGGTCGTTAAGCGCCTCTTCTAATCCGGCTTCGTCGTCATGGCCCAGAGGGCGACGAGCAACGCGACGAGATAGAGCGGCGCGACGACGGACAAGATGCGACCGGAAAGGGGAGGTCCTCCCTCGCTGCGCGCTGCGGCGCGCGCGCTGCGCCAGCCGAGAAAGATGAGCACGAGCAGGACGATCAGCCCGGCGTCGGTCACGATATACCCGACGTTGATCCAGGCCACCTCGTCGGCGAAGCCGTCTTCTCCTCGGACCCACTCCGCGGTCGCTCGCAAGAGGACGAACGAGGGGACGACGAGGAAGAGGAGAGTCCTGAACGCAAGGCGCCTCAACGCGACGGCCCCGTCAGGGCGGCCACGCCCGGCCACGAGCGCTGCGGCGGAGACGACGGCCACGCTCCCGATCAGGACAAGCGCTCCAAGGACGTGAAAGAAAAGCGCCCACTCCCAGGTTCCCGAGCGCATGATCGCGAGCATCATCCGGCCCCCGGCTTGAAGACCATGAGCGCGAGGAGGACGAAGACGGTCACGACCGTGAGGATGTACATGGGGACTGCGTGC
>JACCYG010000206.1 GCA_013696595.1 Actinomycetota bacterium
GTGCTGAGCTGCGCGAGCGCGACGAGCGCGAAGAACGACGGGAGGAAGAAGCCGACGATGAAGAACCGGCTGAAGACGCCCGCGACGTCGGTTAAGCCCATCAGCGACCTCGCTTACGAAGGGTCAGGCGGCCGAAAAGGCTACTCCGCCTGCTGACTACAGGCAAGTACGGCGCAATTCACGGTTCTACGAGAACGCGAGCCCCGGCCGACCACCTTGGCATTGCGGACACAGACGTTCGAAGATGTCAGAACCGTTAGCGCCGTACGCGTAGTCGCAATGCTGGCACCGGATGACGTAGATCTTCTGGTTGAAGTCTGTGC
Organism: Actinomycetota bacterium; assembly: GCA_013696595.1. Taxonomy (GTDB): domain Bacteria; phylum Actinomycetota; class Thermoleophilia; order Gaiellales; family Gaiellaceae; genus JACCYG01. The sequence continues at coordinate 324 of JACCYG010000206.1, forward strand.
CGGGTAGACCTGTGGAGGCGATTACAACCTGTTGATTCGGGTTCTCGAACCCAGGTTCGGTCGTTCCTTTCGAGCGACTCATCTGTGGCACGTTAGTCGTCCCGGCCAAACGCACGTCCGTTCGGGATTTCCGAAACTGGTCCCCGGGCGGGCGGCGGGAATGTTTCGCTACGGTGCTCGTTAGTACCCGCTAAGTAGATCCCCCCGAACTGGCAAGGAGCCGCAGATGATGGAAGCCGGAACTGATCCCCGGCGCTGGAAGGCGCTCGCAGTCCTCGGCATCGCGTACCTCATGGTCGTCCTCGACGTCTCGATCGTGAACGTCGCACTGCCCTCGATTCAGACCGACCTCGGATTCGACGTGGAGAACCTCCAGTGGGTGGTCTCCGGCTACGCGCTCACGTTCGGCGGGTTCCTTCTGCTCGGCGGGCGCATGGGCGACCTGCTCGGGCGCCGCATGTTCTTCATGATCGGGCTCGGCCTCTTCTTCGTCACGTCGCTCTGGGCGGGGCTCGCCAACTCCGACACGATGCTGATCGTCGCCCGACTCGCGCAGGGCGCTGCGGGCGCGATCCTCGCCCCGTCGGTGTTCTCGATCATCACGGTCACGTTCCGGGAAGGCGCGGAGCGGAACAAGGCGCTCGGCATCCTCGGCGGCATCGCCGGCTCGGGCGCCGCGATCGGCGTTCTCCTCGGCGGCGTGCTCACCTCGTACATCAGCTGGGAGTGGATCTTCTTCGTGAACCTCCCGATCTCGGCCATCGCCCTCGCGCTCGTCCCGCGCTATGTCCGGGAGAGCCGCGCTGAGGGTCTCGCCCGCAACTTCGACGCCGCGGGCGCGGTCACCGTCACGGCAAGCCTCATGGCCCTCGTCTACGGACTGACACAGTCGACGAACAACGGCTGGACGTCGGGGAAGACGATCGGCGCGCTCGTCGCGTCGGCCATCCTCATGGCGATCTTCCTCTTCATCGAGACGCGCTCGAGCTCGCCGCTCGTGCCACTCGGGATCTTCCGCCGGCGCACGCTCACGGGCGCTAACGTGGTCGGCTTCCTGCTCGGGACGATGATCTTCGGGATCTTCTTCATGCTCTCGCTCTATATGCAGCAGGTGCTCGGCTTCTCGGCGATGCAGACCGGAGTCGGCTACCTGGCCGTCGCGCTCACCGCTGTCGTTGCGGCGACCGTCTCGCAGGCGCTCGTCACGAGAGCCGGTGTGAAACCGATCCTCACCATCGGGATGACCCTGCTCGGCTTCGCGATGATCTATTTCACCCAGGTGTCCGTCGACGGTTCGTACTGGGCGGATCTCCTGCCCGGCTTCCTCCTGATGGGCGTCGGGATTGGCTTCTCGTTCGTCCCGATCTCGATCGCCGCGCTCGCGGGCGTGCAGGGGCCGGAGGCCGGCCTCGCGTCCGGGCTCATCAACACGAGCCAGCAGATCGGCGGTGCCCTCGGCCTCGCCATCCTGGCGACGGTCGCCACGACGCGTTCGGACAACCTCGTCGCCGACGGCCAGTCGGTGCCCCAGGCCTTGACGAGCGGCTTCAGCCTCGCCTTCTGGGTCGCGGCCGGCTTCGCGGTTGTTTCCCTGGTCACGACGCTGGTCGTCATCCAGCGCAAGGAGCTCGAGCAGGTGGACCCGCACGCCGAAGAGGCGCAGCCGGTCCCGGCAGTCGCGTAGATCTCAGAAGGGGAGAGCGGGCGCCGCGACGCCCGCCCTTCCCTTCGTCCGGCCTTCGGTGTAAAAAGCGAAGCCGATGAACCGCTATGAGCTCTATCTCTTCGTGCACATCG
>JACCYG010000213.1 GCA_013696595.1 Actinomycetota bacterium
GCCCACGACCGCGGCGGCCCCGATCGCGCCGATCGTGAAGGTCATGAGTGCGAAGCGATATCGATTCCGGCCTCCGCACACGGCGGGGGTGATCGTTTCGATCATTGAAAGCCCTCAGGGAGACCAGGCGCCGGATACGCCGGCAAAGAGCGCTGCGGTGCAGACGGCGGCCTCGATCAGCACGGCAGGTGCGTGTCGTAGTACATGACGCAGAAGACCCGTCGGCCGGTGTAGCAGTAGCCGGTCAGGGACGCATCTCCGTTGATCCGCCGACGGCTCGGCGAACAGCAGTCCACGAGCTTGCGGATCTGGCCGTTGCAGCAGCGGTACCACGATCCCTGCGTGACCGCCGAGATCCCGAACTGCTCCGGGACCCAGTCCTCGCAGATCCGCGTTCTCGGCCCCCTTTCGAGCGCCTCGCCGTCGGGGCCCCGCAGGCGCTCGCCCGCCGCGTTCACCGGAAACCCGTCTCCGTCGATCAGCCGGCCCAGGTTGTCGACCGGTTTCCCGTCCGAAACCCTGATCGGATACCCGAGCCGGTCGATCCGCGGAAACGGGTTGGGGCTCGGACACGAGCCGGTCGTCCAGATGTGCCCGCAGAGATGGAACGCCTCGGCTTTCTCCGGCGCGAGCGCGGCTGCGACCGTGGCGCCGCCCATCGCCGTCATGACCGCCGCCCCGACGCGGCCGAGGAACGAGCGCCGCGTGATCCCGCTCGCTAGCTCCGAGGAGAGCCCCGCGGCCGCCCGGTCGAGGAGCGCGTCAGGCCGCGGCATGCTCTCTCCGCGCGCGGCCGAGTGCGATGAGGTGGTCGAGCTGCTCGAGGGTGTTGACGGATCCCTTCGCCACGACGGCGCCGTCGATCACGTGCACGACGAACGGCGTGCCGGGGACGCGCCAGTCCGCGAAGACCTCCGGGTCCTTCGACTCGGAGACGACCTGGACGCGGAGGCCTTCGCGGCCGAGCGCACGTACTCCCGGCGCAAGCTCACGGCAGAGGCGGCAGTTCTCCGAGAAAAACGCGACGAGCTCGGCGCCCCGGCGCGCAAGGTCGGGGAGAGCCGGCGCAGGCTGGCCGATCTCCGGACCCTCCTCGGCGAGCTCGAGTGCGGCGCGAGGACCGAGGCGAAGGCTGAGCACCCCGACCTGGCGGTAGAGCGCGAGCACCAGGACGGCGAGAAGGGCCACGGAAGCGGCGAGCACGGTGAGCGCGATCAGGAGCATCGTTTCCTCGGAGGGTGTTCCGAGCTCCAGTTCGGCGGCGAGCACGACGAGGCCTGCCAGAGCCGTCAGGCCGAGTGCGCGGGCGAGGAGAAACGTCGTCGAGCGTTCGCTCGCGCCGAAGCACCCACAACGCAGGCGCCGGACTCCCCTCAAGCGGAGTCGCGCGAGCGCGAGTGTGAAGACGAGGGCTAGGGCGAGCGCCGCGTAGGCCACCGGAAGAGGGGCCAGGCCGGCAACGAGCAGGCCGCCGAGCACGGCCTCGGTTGCGAGGAGAAGGGCGGCAAAGGACGTGCGGAGTCGGCCCGGCACACCGTAGCCCCGCAGGACGTCCGGCAGCTCGGACCACCCGAGAATCTTCCCCGCTGCGGCCGCGAGCAGGACGAAGCCGAGCGTCACTCGGGCAATGACGTCCATCGCCAGAGGGTATCGGCCACGGCGGTGCGCTGGTCAAGAGCGCATCCGGGCTAACGTGCATCCCCCATGGGAGCGCCGCCCGAGCTCGATAACGCGGCGCTCGCCGAGCGGCTCGAGGCCTTCTCCGCTCTCCTCGACCTCGCCGGCGCGAACTACTACAGCACCCGGGCGTACCGCCGAGCCGCCGAGCTCATCCGCGCGACACCGGCGCCCGTGTCCAGGCTCGTGCAAGAGGGGCGGGTGCGTGAGCTGCGTGGAATCGGCGCCGCGATCGAGATCCGACTGCGCGAGCTCGTTGAGACGGGCGACCTGGCAGAGCTCCACGAGCTCGAGCGGACCGTCGCGCCCGAGCTCGTCGGGCTGGGGCGTTACCTTGGCCTGAGCGCCCGCCGCACGGTCGAGATCGGCGATGCACTCGGGATTCACACAGCTCAGGAGTTCCGAAGCGCCGTCGAGGCCGGCCGGCTCGCGTCGGTTCCCGGAATCGGGCCGAAGACCGAGAAGAAGATCCGCGCGGCCCTCGCGCGGCCGGAACCCGCCCGGGCCGCGCGCTCGCTCCTTTTGAATCGCGCCCGTGCGCTCGTCGGCGCGATCGCTACCGCGCTCGGAGGGACGGCTGCGGGAGATCCGAGACGCTGGCGCGACGCGTGCGAGATGCTCGCGGTCGTGTGTGCGGCCGAGCGGCCCGAGAGCGTCCTCGACCAGTTTCAAGGTCTCGCTCAGATCGTCGCCGTGGTCGAACGAGCGGAGCGGCGTGCGGTCGGCGTCACGGTGGAAGGCCTGGCCGTGGAGCTCGTCGCCGCCGCTCCGGACCGCTTCGGCACCGAGCTCGTGCGCGTGACGGGCTCCGCCGCGTACGTCGAAGCGCTCGAGCCCCTCCCCGACGCTCCCGACG
>JACCYG010000211.1 GCA_013696595.1 Actinomycetota bacterium
ACTGCGATCTTCGAGCGATAGCCGGGCTCGCGCGCGACGCCGCGGATCTCGACGAGGCCGTCGGCGATCTCCGGGACCTCGAGCTCGAAGAGCGTCTTGATCAGCTCGGGGTCGCGGCGCGACAGGATGACTTGCGGTCCCTTCGTGCCCGACCGGACTTCGGTGATGACGGCCTTGATGCGGCTCCCCTGCTCGTAGCGCTCGCCGTCCACCTGCTCGGAGCGCGGCAGCAGGGCCTCGACCTTGCCGAGGTCGACGAGGATGTTGTTCCGGTCGCCGGCCTGCTGGACGATGCCCGTCACGACCTCGGTGACGCGGTCGACGTACTCGTCGTACATCATCGCCCGCTCGGCCTCGCGAATCCTCTGCTGGATGACCTGCTTCGCCGTCTGCGCGGCGATACGGCCGAAGTTCTCCGGTGTGACGTCGGTGCGGTTCATCTGGTCTGGCGGAACCTGGTCCCAGTCGATGTCGAGGTCGTCGTCGGAGATGAGCGTGTGTGAGCGTTCGCCGCTCGCTTCCTCGGCCTCCTCGAGCTCGGTGAGAGCCTTCTCGCGCGCTTCCTCGATCAGCCTCTCCTCGAGATCGGGCGGAAGCTCGACCGCCCAGACGCGAAAGTCGCCGCGGTCGTCGAGATCCACCTGCGCGTGGCGCGCCGCCCCCGGCGTCTTCTTGTACGCCGCAAGGAGCGCATCTTCGAGCGCGTGGACGAGCGTATTGGTCTCGATCCCCTTCTCTTTCTCGATCTCCCTGACGGCTTCCAGAATCTCTCTGCTCATTTCTTCGGCTCCCCTTCGATGAGGTTGCCGCGCACGATCTCGTCGTACGGGACCTCGATTTCGTCGCCGGCGGCGAGCGTCACCGCTCCCTCGCCGACGCGGACGACCTCGCCGCGAATCCGCTTGCGCCCCGCGATCTCGTGGGCTGTGCGCACCGCGACGCGGCGGCCGACGGCGCGCTCGAAGTGCGAGCGCGTCCGGAGCGGCCGCTCGAGCCCCGGCGAAGAGACCTCGAGCGAGTACTCGTTCAGGTACGGCCGCAGGACCTTGGTGACTTCCGCGCAGAGCGCGTGGTCGACGCCGCCGTCACGGTCGATGAAGACGCGCATGAGCTCCGGCCCGCCCAGCTCGACGGCGAGAACCTCGACCACGGGCAGCGCGGACTCGACCGCGTCGGCGACCTGGCGGTGCAGTTGTCGTTCCTTCTCGTGGATCTGAGTCAATCTTGTGTCCTCTCGCAAAAAATGGGCGCGAAGCGCCCATTTCTCCAACCTGGGAAATGTGGTGATCCCAAGGATAGCAGCCCCCGCACCGCGATTCCGCTGTCGGCTTGCCGCTCGTATAAGGGCCGATCGCGTGACCCGCGCGGACCCGCGCAAACCGCGTCGCCCGCGCCCTTACGCGTCGAGCACGATCGTCACAGGGCCGTCGTTCTCGATCTCGACGACCATTCGCGCGCCGAAGCGCCCGCTCGCGACCTCCACGCCCTCGGCTCTAAGAGCCTCGCAGAACGTTTCGTAGAGCGGTTCCGCTTGCTCGGGACGCGCGGCGTCCGTGAAGCTCGGGCGGTTACCTTTCGTGGTGTCTACTCGACGCCAAGCATGAACCGCAAGGTGGTGCCTAGAAGCCGAGTGGCGGCGGCAAGGAACGTGCTAAGGCCGGTCGCGCAAGGCGGCCGGTTCCTTCTCACGGGTTCGTAGTCCCGATCTCATCGCGTGCCGCGCCGAGGAAGTTGTCTGCCGCTTGTCTGTAGTTGGCTAGCTGTTGCTCGGTGGAACCCTCGCCGTCGCCGAGCGTCCGAACGAGCGCGTCAGCCGCTTCCTCGACCTCGGCGTTTTCCCGAATGAACGCGACCCGCGCTTGCGCGATGGAAAGGCGAACGAGGGCCGCTCGCACTTCGGCGTCCCCGGAACCGCTTGTGTATTTACCAACGACCTCCTGCGCGGCCCCGATGAAGGTCGAGTACTCGTCTAGGCGTAGATCCTGTATTTCCGCCGCACGCTCCCTCTCGAACCGTCTGTCCTGCCCTTCGTTCGCCACCGAACCACCGACGAAGGCGCCGCCGACCCCGCCTAACACACCCAGAGTTGCGGCGAGGAGCGGCATCCAGCGACTGTCCATGGGCGACGAATCGTCCTCCTCGGTCACGCCGTCGTCAAGGGTGGCGCGAGTCTCCGTCCGCTTCGCGTCGCGATCTTCTGGAGGCTCTCGAGATCCGCTCTCGAGATCCGCTCTCGACCACTGCAGCGAGCTCGGTCGCGCGCTTGAAGGACATGGGAGTCCATCGGAGCATCCTCGCGACGTCGCCCCAACTGCATCGTGGCGCAGCGCCTCACACGCCGGCTGCGCCCGCGTGTCGTCAGCAGTACAAGCCGAGCAAGACCGAGGGGGCGGAACCTGGACTCGAGGGGGCGAGCGTCGTCCTCTACGGGCCGCAGGGCTGTCCGGAGTGCCAGATCTTCTCGGCGGCAGTCGAGGACGCGGCATGCTCACGCTTCGGCAAGACAGGGTCCGGCTTTGTCTCGACGGAGCCTCGCCGCTCGACGAGATCAGGCGCGTCACCGGCGACCGCCTCCATTAAACGGCCGGTCAGGACCGGCCCGCGACGCACGCTACGCGACGCCCTCTTAGCGCTCTAGAGCCTCGAGCGCTTGCTTGTACGCCTCGCTCTGCGGCCGGAAGAAGCTCGCCATCTTGTAGTGGCCGAACGCCTCGTCACGCCTTCCCTGCTTCTCGAGGCACCGTGCGAGCGCGAAGTGCGCGTAGTGGTCGACCGGCTTCAGATCGAGGATGACGCGGAACTCGCGCTCGGCCTCGGCGAAGCGGCGGATCCGGAAGTACGCGATTCCCAGCGCCTCGCGGATCGAGGCCTTCTCGGGCTCGCGGCGCTTCGCCTTCTCGAGCGCCACCGTCGCCTGGGCGTTCAGACCCGCGGCGAGGTGCTCCTGTCCCTGGCGATAGAGGTTGTACGTCTCACTCATATCCCAATCCTCGCTATCCCTTCGTTTAAGAAGGGGGTCCATGGGGGAAGCCTGGTTTCCCCCATGCCAAAAGATACGGGAAATTCTGGGCGATCACGTCCTCTGGACGCGTGATGTCGCGGGTAGGCCCGATCTCGATCGCCGCGATCTCCTTCCCTGAGTCGATCGCCCGCTGAGCCGCCGCCGCGAGCTCGTAGGGAGGCCCCGGAAGCCCTTCGAGGAAGCCGCAGAGCTCCTCGCCGAGAATCCAGAGCGGTGCGCCGGCGAGCGTGTCTCGCCTGCTTTCAGGCGGTGGCTTCTCGACGACCGAGACGAGCCGCCGACCCACGGCGCGAACGGACGAGCGTTCCGGGAGCTCGTCGGGCGGGACGTGCCGAACCGCAAGCGCGCCCGCCAGACCGCCGGCGCTCCAATCCTCGGCGAAGCGGCGTACGTCTCCCCGCGAGAAGACCGTGTCCGCTCCAGCCACGAGAAGGGGCGGACGCGCGGCGGCCGCGAGTGCCTGCGAGACGGCGTCGGCGGAGCCGAGCGGCGCCGGCTGTTTCGCGTAGCGGACGAGCAGGCCGAACCCGGAGCCGTCACCGAGAAGCTCTTCGATCTGCTCGCCGAGGTGCCCGACGACGATGGTCACGGTGTCGAACCCGGCCTCGGTCAGATCGCGCAGAAGCGTCGCGATCACGGGCCGGCCGTCGACCGGGAGGATGGGCTTCGCCCATCGCTCAGTGAGCGGGCGCAGGCGCCGCCCCTCCCCCGCGGCGATCACGACCGCGTCGAGGCTCAAACGGTAAGTGAGCGGAGGTTGAGCGCGCCGCGCACCCGCCGCGCAAACGTCAACTGACCGCTCATCAGGTGCCGCAGCCGCCGAAGCTCACGTCGCGCACGCGGGGCTGCGCGCCCCATCTCAGCAGGCGGTCCGTAGCGCGCTTGCGTCACGGCCTGAACGAACGGCTCCGGGTCGACGTAGTACGAACGCTCGACGAGCGCGCCGAGCTCGGCCAGCGTAGCGCTCGGGGGCGGGTCGAGGCCTTGGTCGGCGACGAACCCGACCAGATCCCGGCGGCAAGCCGCGCCCACCTCCCGCGCATCTCTCGTGAGGAAGCGCAGGCGCCGCCGGATGGCCTTTGCGATGAGGATGGCCGCCGCCGCGAGAGCCGCGACGACGAGAAGGAAACCGAGCAGGCTTCCGC
>JACCYG010000238.1 GCA_013696595.1 Actinomycetota bacterium
TCCTCACGGTGCAGCCGTACGACCCGAGCTCGCTCAAGGCGATCGAGCGGGCGATCCAGGAATCCGATCTCGGCCTGACGCCGTCGAACGACGGAAAGATCATCCGGCTCCCGATTCCGCAGCTGACCGAGGAGCGCCGCAAGGAGCTCGTGAAGGTCGTGCGCCACCTCGGGGAGGAGGGCAAGGTGGCGATCCGGAACGTCCGCCGCGACGTCATGCACGACCTGAAGGAGCTCGTGCGCAAGGGCGACGTCGGGGACGACGAGGAGCGGCGCGCCGAGGAGAGGGCCCAGAAGCTCACCGACGACCACGTGAAGCGGGTCGACGAGCTCCTCAAGCGCAAAGAGGAAGAGATAATGGAGGTCTGAATCTCGACACTGTCGTGATTCAGACTAGATAGCGTTGCGGCTCCTCGAGAGACTCCGGACGCTCCGAGCCCTCGCTTCCAGCGGGGAGCGCGAGCTCCCTGCCGTCGCGCGCTCCGTCGCGATCATCATGGACGGCAACGGCCGTTGGGCGCGTCGCAAGCACCTGCCGGTCGCGGCCGGCCACCGCGCCGGGACTCGCGCGCTCCGGCGCACCGTCGAGGCCGCGATCGACCTGGGTGTCGAGTCGCTTTGCGTCTATGCGTTCTCGACGGAGAACTGGTCGCGTCCCCCGGACGAGGTCGAGGACCTCATGGAGATCTTCGTCGAGACGATCGAGCGGGAGCTTCCCGACCTGGCGCGCCAGGGTGTTCGGGTCCGGTTCATCGGCCGGCGTGATCGTGCGACCGGCGCGCTCCGGGCGAAGATGGACGAGCTCGAGGCGGGGACGGCCGACAACAAGCGGCTCCAGCTCTGGATCGCCTTCGACTACGGAGGGCGGGCCGAGATCGTCGAGGCGACCCGGCGCCTCTTCGAGGAGGGCGCCGATCCGCGCGACATCGACGAGAACGCGATTGCAGCGCGCCTCTACGCGCCCGAGATGCCCGAGCCCGACGTCCTCATTCGCACGTCAGGCGAGCTGCGCGTCTCGAACTTCCTCCTCTGGCAGCTCGCTTACACCGAGCTCATCTTCGTGGAGACGCTCTGGCCGGACTTCGCCGAGCGAGATCTCCGCCAGGCCCTCGCGGAGTACGCGGGGCGCCGCCGCCGCTACGGGGGGAGATGACACCGCTCCTCTCCCGGGTGGCCGTGATCCTCGCCGGCCTGCCCATCGTGATCGCGAGCGCCGTCGTGGGCGGCTGGTTCCTGTTCGCCGTCCTCGCGGTCGGAGGCCTCATAGCGCTCCACGAGCTCTACAGCCTCGCCCGAGGGCTCCGGCCGCTCGTCCTCGCCGGATACGGAGGGATTCTGGGCGCGCTTCTCGGTGCCGAGCTGGGCGGCGCGGAGTGGATGCTGGCGGGATTCCTGGTCACGTTTCCGCTCGCGTTTCTCTTCGCGACCGTGTCGGCGACGAGGCAGTCCACGACCGTCGCAGTCGGGGCGACCGTGCTCGGCGCATCCTGGGTCGGCCTCGGCCTTGCGCACTTCATCCTGCTCCGCCGGCTCGACGCTGACGGTGCGGTTGCGATTCTGGCCGTGCTTTTCACCGTGTTCGCCACCGACACGGCCGCTTTCGTCACAGGGCGGCTCGTGGGCCGCCACAAGATGACACCAGTGATGTCGCCCGGGAAAACGTGGGAGGGCCTGGCGGCGGGCACCGCGGCGGGCCTCGCCGTCGCGTTCCTCGTGCTCTACGAGACCGAGTACGCCGGGTGGCGCTCGATCGTCGTCGGCGCAACGCTCGTCGCGGCCGCAACCGTCGGCGACCTGTTCGTCTCGCTCGTGAAGCGCGACCTCGGCGCCAAGGACACCGGCCGGATCCTCCTCGGCCACGGCGGAATGCTCGACCGCGTCGACGCGCTCCTCTTCGCGGGGCCGGTCGGCTACTACGCCCTCCTCGCGGTCGGCCAGGGCTGACCGGGGCCGCTCGATGGTCCCCCGGGGCCTGGCGCCGGGACACACCCCGAGGGGACGCGTCGAGCCGCCTCTAGACTGGCCTCGTGAAAAAGGTCGCGCTTCTCGGCGCCACCGGCTCGATCGGAACCCAGGCGCTCGAGATCGTCGACGCCCACCCCGAGCTCGAGCTTTGCGCGGTCGCCGTCGGCACACGGCGTGACGACGCCGAGCGGATCGCGGCCGAGCGAAACGTGGAGCACGTATCGGTCGCCGGCTCGCCGCCGCTCGACGAGCTCATCGAGCGAAGCGAGCCCGACGTGGTCCTGAACGCGGTCGTCGGCTTCGCCGGCCTCCCGGCGACCCTGGCGGCGCTCGAGCGCGGCATCGACCTCGCGCTTGCGAACAAGGAGAGTCTCGTCGCCGCGGGCGACCTCGCCCTCGAGGCGAAGGAGCGGGGAGGAGGCCGCATCCTGCCCGTCGACAGCGAGCACTCGGCCGCCTTCCAGTGCCTCGAGGGCCGGAGCTCCGAAACGGTGGACTCGCTGGTGCTCACGGCGTCGGGCGGCCCCTTCCGCGGGCGCACCCGCGCCGACCTCGCCTCCGTCGACCCCTCCGAAGCGCTCGCACATCCGACCTGGAGCATGGGCCCGAAGGTCACGATCGACTCCGCGACCCTCATGAACAAGGGCCTCGAGCTGATCGAGGCGCACTTCCTCTTCGGGCTTCCCTACGAGCAGATCGAGGTCGTGATCCAGCCGACCTCGGTCGTCCACGCCCTCGTCCGCTTTTGCGACGGCGCCGCCCTCGCGCACATGGGCTACCCGGACATGCGCGTGCCGATCTCGTACGCCCTGACCTACCCGGAACGGGCCGCAACGGCGACGCCGGCACTCGACCTCGCCGCCGGCCTCATCCTCGAATTCGCGCCGCCGGACGAGGACGCCTTCCCGTGTCTAGCACTCGCGCGTATGGCAGGGGAGACGGGCGGCTCTGCACCCTGCGTCCTCAACGCGGCGAACGAGGTCGCGGTCGCGTCGTTCCTCGAGGGCGCACTGCCCTTCCTCGGCATCCCGGACGTCGTCGAGCGAACACTTGCGACCGTCCCTGCTTCGCCCGCGCGCGATCTCGACGAGCTCGTCGCGGTGGACGCCGCAGCAAGGCGGACGGCCGCGACGTTCACGCGGGAACTCGTCCATTGAGCATCGCCGTCGCGATAGTCGGCCTCGCCTTCCTCATCCTGATCCACGAGGCGGGGCACTTCGTCGTTG
>JACCYG010000241.1 GCA_013696595.1 Actinomycetota bacterium
GAACGACCTCGCGGTGGCCCTGCGACACGCGGCGCTCGATCTCGGCGACGACGGCGTCCGCGGAACGGCTCCGCGACGCGCCCCGGACCTGCGGAATCACGCAGAAGTTGCACGAGAAGCTGCATCCATCCTGCACCTTCACGAACGCACGGACACGCTCGAGCCCAACGTCCGCGTTCACGCAACCGATCGCGCCGACATCACCCGCGACGAACGCGGCCGTGCGCTCACTCGGAAGCCGAACGACGCGAACGGTCTCCGAGATTCCGCCGAAGGCGTCGCCCGCGAGGTTGGCGGCGCAGCCCGTGACGTAGACTCGGCCGGCGCCACGAGCGGCACGGCGCACCGCCTGCCGCGACTTCCGGACCGCCTCATTCGTGACGCAGCAGGTGTTGACGACGGCGACGTCCGCCGTCTCGCCCACCTCTGCGTGCCCGTCCGCGATCAGACGCTCGCGCACCTCCTGCGCGTCCGTCTGCGAGACCTTGCAACCGAGAAAGCGGGTGGAGAAGGTGGCCACGGCCCGCAATCGTACGCCGCGTCGCATCAGCCCGCCGCGAAAAGATCGGCCGCCCACCCGTCGAGCTCGCGGCGCTCGCGGCGTTCCCTGTTCAGCATCGTCGGACGCTGCGACACGAGGTAGCCGGATGCGATGAGGAGGGGAGCCGGGACGCGGTCGGCCACATTCTCGATGACGCCCAGATCGATGTTCGCCACGGCGACGTCGGTTCGAGGGAGGAAATCGGCCCTGGCGTCTGACTTGCGCACGTCGACCTCGACGTCGTTCGCCGTCGCGTTCGCGCGCGTCGCTTCGATCGCGGCCGGGTCGGAGTCGAGCGCGACGACAGGCTCATATCCAAGCTTCGCCGCCGCGATCGAGAGGACGCCGGAACCACACCCGAGATCGAGGAGCGCGCCACGATTGCAGGCGAGCAGGAGCTCGAGACAGAGCCGCGTGGTCGGGTGCGAACCGGTGCCGAACGCTTGTCCCGGGTCGATCACGACGGAGATCGCCTCGTCGTCGGCGCGTTCCCACGGCGGCACGATCCAGAGCGGCCCTACGCGCACCGGCCGGTGAAAACGCTTCCAGGCATCCTCCCAGCCGCCCGCCACCGCTTCCGCGGTAACCGGCCCAAGCTCCTCCAGGCGCACCGCCGGCACCGTGCGCGAATACGCCGCGAGCTCGACTCCACCCGCCGCAGAGGCCTCCTCGAAACCCTCGGGGAAAAGATCGACCATGACGGCACGCGCCTCCTCGAGGCGTGCGGAGGCAACGCGAACGGAGATCCGGCGGAGCGGCTCCTCGCCCGTCAGCGAAACGCCGCGCGGAGCTTCTCGAAGAAGCCCTCGTCGGCCTCGTAGTTTTCCGGTCGCGCGCCGCGCTCGAACTGTTCGAGAGCGTGTCGCTGCTCGTGCGAGAGCTGCCGCGGGATCGCCACGTTTACGAGGACCCGGTGATCGCCGCGGCCGAACCCCTGCAGGACCGGCATCCCCTTGCCGCGCAGGACGCGGATCTCTCCCGGCTGCGTGCCCGCCTTGAACTCGAGCTGGGCGTCGCCGTCGAGCGTCGGGACCGCGATTCGCGTCCCGAGCGCTGCTTGCGTCATCGTCAGGCCCACTGTGGAGAGAACGTCGTTTCCGTCCCGGACGAAGCGGGGGTCCGGCCGGACACGGACGAGCACGTAAAGATCGCCAGACCGTGCGCCTGACGTGCCGGCGTGGCCCTCGCCGCTCAGTCGGATGCGCTGGCCGTCATGGATGCCCGGGGGGATCTCGACGTCGATTGAGTGCTCGTCGATCACCTGTCCTGATCCGGCGCAGTCGGGGCACGGGCTCGGCAGCACCTGCCCGGTGCCCGAGCACTCGGGGCAGCCCTGTGTCCGGATGAATTGCCCGAAGACGGACGTGGAGACTGACTGAAGCCGTCCCGCCCCTCCGCAGCGTGAGCACGTCGCAGGCTCAGTCCCCGGCGCTGCGCCGTTTCCGCCGCAGGTCTCGCACGTGACCGCGACCGGAAACGGCACCGCCTTCGACACGCCCTCAGAGGCTTCGACAAGCTCGATCTCGGCCTCGACGAGGATGTCGCCTCCGCGACTGCCGCGCGCCCCCGGAGCCCCGCCCATACGGCCGAAGATGTCCTCACCGAAGAAGACGGAGAAGATGTCCGACAGGCTCGTGAAGTCGAAGTCCGTGGGACGGAAGCCTCCGGTGCGGAGCCCGTCATGACCGTACCGGTCGTAGAGCTCGCGCGTTTCCCGTTTCGAAAGCACTTCGTAAGCCTCTGCGGCCTCGCGGAAGCGTTCCTCGGCATCCGGGTGGTCGGAGACGTCCGGATGGAGCTCTCGGGCGAGCCCGCGAAAGGCCTTCTTGATCTCGCGTTCGTCGGCCGAGCGCGAGATACCGAGGATCTCGTAGTAATCGCGCTTGAGGGTCGCCACCGTTCTAAAGGTTACGCAGGGCCTTCGCTCGGCTAATTCTCGTAGATGTCTTCGACGAAGAGCGAGAGCTCGTGGGCTGCTGAACGAACGGCGTCGATCGCCTTCACGTAGTCCATCCGCGTGGGCCCGAGCAGGCTCACCGTTCCGAGATTCCGGTGGCGGAGCCCGTACGGCGCGGCGACCAGGGAAATGCTGCGGAGCTCCGGATCGGCGAACTCGGAACCGACGCGCACGAACGGCTGCTTCGAGAGCAGTGTGGCGCGCACGAGCTCGAGTGTGGCGGCCCGCTGCTCGAGCATCTCGAGGAGACGCCGGTACCCGCGAAGCTCGTCCGTCCGGAACTCGTCGAGAAGACCCGCGGTCCCTCCCACGTACAGGCTCGGCTCGCCGGTCTCGACGAGATCGGTGAACGTCGGCAGGAGCTCGGCGAGGAACTCCCGCTCGTGCGCCGAGAGCTCCGGGTCCTCGAAGCGGCTCCGCAGCATGCGGGCACCGAGCTGGAGCCCGGCGACGCGGTCGTTCAGATATTCCGCCGCCCACTCGGCAAGGCCTGGGTCGACCGGCTCCGCGAACGCGAAGAGGCGCTTGGAGACTCCACCCGTGGACGTGATCACGACGACCATCGCGAGCTGTGGCTGCAGAAGGAGAACCTCGACGTGGCGCACGACCGTCGTTTCGAGCGGAGGCGCCGAGACCAGCGCGAGGAGATGCGTCAGTTGCGCGAGCCCGTCCGTGGTCGCCCGAAGGGCCGAGTCCACCTCGGTCGTCGCTTCGGAGAGATCGAGCTCGAGGTCGGCGGGCCGTGACTCGAGGCGCTCGAGCACGCGGTCGACGTAGTAGCGATACCCGACGTCGGTAGGCACCCGGCCCGCCGACGTGTGCGGATGCGTAAGGAGGCCGTGCTCCTCGAGGACGGCGAGCTCGAAGCGTACCGTCGACGCCGAGGCCCCGATCGCCGACTTCTGGACAAGCGTCTTCGAGCCGACCGGGGCGCCGGTAGCCACGTAGCTCTCCACGACGCGCGTGAGGATCTCTTCCTGGCGCGGGCTCAACGACGGGCCGAAGGCGCTCATGTCTCGACAAAGGGTACCGCGGCCTGTCGCCCGCCTCGCTAGCTTTCGCCGGTCGCGAGCCGCACCCCGAGTGCGACTAGGTCTCGCACCGCCGCGACGCTAGGCGAGGATCTCGGCTGTGACCGCGCCGCCGAGGAAACGTCCTCGCCGCGTAAGCGCGAGCCCACCGCCGCGTCGCTCGGCGAGACCGAGCCGCTCGGCACGCGCCAGGCCGGCAGGGTCGATTGCAGATCCAACCGCTTGCAGCGGGACCGGCTCATCGAGGCGCAGCGCGAGCATCAAACGCTCACGAGCCTTCGTCGCCGGATCGAGCGGCTCATCTTCGCGAGGAGGCGTCCGGCCGGAGGCGAGCGCGTCGACATATGGCCGGAGTTTCGGCGCGTTCCGCCACCGCCGTGCGCCCACGGTGGACACGGCCCCGATCCCGATTCCGACGTAATCCCTGCCGAGCCAGTACGCCAGGTTGTGCCGGGACTCGCGGCCCGGACGGCAGAAGTTCGCGGTCTCGTACCAACGGTAGCCGGCGTCGACGAGCGTCTCGACGACGAGCTCGAAATAGCCCTCCATCGCGTCAGCCTGCCGTCCGAGCTCCTCCCCGTGTGCGTGCGTGAACCGCGTCCCTGGCTTGGCCTCGAGCTCGTAGCAAGAGAGGTGATCGGGGGCGAGCTCGAGCGCCTGTTCAAGATCTCGCTCGAGGTCGGGGGCGGTTTGGCCGGGAATCCCGTAGATGAGATCGAGGGAGATGTTCTCGAAACCCGCGTCCCGAAGGACATGAACGGCGCGACGGACGTCCTCGGGGCGAGCACGCCGATCGAGCACGTCCAGTAGGGCGGTGTTGAACGTTTGTGCGCCTATCGACACGCGATTGACACCGTTTCGCGCGAGGACGGGGGTCAGACCCTCGTGCACGGTCTCCGGATTGGCCTCGATCGTGACCTCGGCCGCGGCCGGGAGCGAGGCGAGGACGCGCTCGAGGGCGGCCGGCTCCGTGAAGGTCGGCGTTCCGCCTCCGAGAAAGATCGTGTCGAGCGGGTCGGCGAGAGCATCGCGCTCGAGGGCGAGCTCGCGCAGGAGCGCGTCCACGTACGCCCCGTGCTCGCCCGTCCGCCCCACGAGCGTGACGAAGTCGCAGTAGCCGCATCGCGTCGCGCAGAAGGGTAGGTGGACGTAGAGGTGACGAACGCTCCCGCCGCTCATCGCCGCTCACCGCTCAGGTTGAGCACTGCGAGGAACGCCTCCTGCGGAACCTCGACCGCCCCGACCTGCTTCATCCGCTTTTTCCCCTTCTTCTGGCGCTCGAGCAGCTTGCGCTTGCGCGTGATGTCGCCGCCGTAGCATTTCGCGAGCACGTCCTTGCGCTTCGCCTTGATCGTCTCGCGCGCGATGACGCGAGAGCCGATCGCCGCCTGCACGGGGACGTCGAACATCTGGCGCGGTATCTCCTCGCGCAGGCGGTCGACGAGCTCGCGCCCGCGCGCGTAGGCCGTGTCGCGGTGCACGATCAGGCTGAGCGCGTCGACGGGGTCGCCCGCGAGGAGGATGTCGACGCGCACGAGCTCGCCCTCGCCGAACCCCGTCACGTCGTAGTCGAAGCTCGCATAGCCCTTGGTGCGCGACTTCAGCTGGTCGTAGTAGTCGTAGACGATCTCTGCGAGCGGGAGGTCGAAGGCGAGCATGACCCGCTCCTCGCTCAGGTACTCCATGTGGTGGAAGCGACCGCGCCGCCCGTTGTTCAGCTCCATCACGGCGCCGACGTAGTCTTTGGGGACGATCGTGGTGGCTCGGATGTACGGCTCCTCGACCCGCTCGACCTCGCGTGGGAATTCAGCCGGGTTGTGCACCTCCACCTCCTCGCCCGCCTTCGTCTCGACGCGGTAGGCGACGTTCGGGGCAGTGACGAGGAGGTCAAGGTCGAACTCCCGCTCGAGGCGCTCGCGGACGATCTCCATGTGCAGGAGGCCGAGGAAGCCGCACCGGAAGCCGAACCCAAGGGCCTGCGACGTTTCGGGCTCGTAGAAAAGCGATGCGTCGTTCAACTTGAGCCTCTCGAGCGCGTCGCGTAGCTCCGGATACTCGTCGGAGTCGGTCGGGAAGAGCCCGGCGAAGACCGTCGGCTTGACCTCTTTGTAACCCGGAAGAGGCTTGGACGCCGGCCGCACCTCGCTCGTCAGCGTGTCGCCGACGCGCAGCCGGCTGACGTCCTTGAGTCCGGTGATCACGTAGCCGACTTCTCCGGCCGAGAGCGTCTC
>JACCYG010000247.1 GCA_013696595.1 Actinomycetota bacterium
CGTCGGCTCCGAGCCCCGGCCGCTCGTCCACGCGCCTGCGGGCTCGTTCCGCCGCGTCCGCGACGAGGAAGACCTTCACCTGGGCCTCGGGCCACACGACCGAGCCGATGTCGCGCCCTTCCATGACGGCGTCCCCCTCCTCGGCGAGGGCACGCTGACGTTCACGGAGAACAGCGCGAACGGCCGCGTGGCACGCCACCGAGGACACGATCCGGTCGATCTCGACCGTGCGGATCGCCTGACTGACGTCGCGGCCCGCTACCTCTACGCGGTCGCCGTCGACAGTGACCTCGTTGGCGCGTGCGAGCTCCGCGAGCACCTCTCCGTCCTCGTAGTCGACGCCGCGCTCGCGGGCCAGCCACGTGAGCGCTCGGTACATCGCACCGGTGTCGAGGTATCGAAGGCCCAGGCGCGCGGCTAGAGCTCGCGCGACCGTGCTCTTACCCGCCCCGGCCGGGCCGTCGATCGCGATTACCACGCGTGCCCCGTCCGGTGACGTTGCCGCGTCTCTGGCGAGTGCAAAACAAGCCAGACAAGGACGCAGGGAGCCCCTGTATCGAATGAGATACAGGGGCGACTGAGGACGCAGCTCTGGCGCAGCTTTTGCGCCGCCAGAGGCACGGATGACGTTGCCGGGCGGGGCACGCTCACATCATCGCACCGCGAGCGAATCGAGCATCTCGAAGAAACCGGGGAAGCTCACCCCGACCGAGTCTGCGCCCGTGATCGAGACGCCTTCGCGGGAAACCGCGCCCGCGACCGCGGCGAGGATCGCGATCCGGTGATCGCCGTGGGCGTCGACCGTGCCGCCGCCCCGCGGGCGGGCCGGGACGCCCCGCACCTTGAACCCGTCTCGCGTGGTCTCGATCCGGACCCCGAGCGGCCGCAGAAGGCTCCTGACGGCCTCGAGGCGGTCGGACTCCTTCACGCGGAGCTCCTGCGCGCCCCGGACGACGCTCTGGCCGCGTGCCATCCCCGCAACGAGCGCGAAGAGAGGAAGTTCGTCGACCAGGAGCGGCACCTCCTCGGGGCGAATCGCGGTCGCGACAAGCTCGGCGGGAGCCGCCTCGAGATCGGCGACGGGCTCGCCGCCTGCGCTTCGACGATTGAAGACGGCGATGCGCGCGCCCATTCGCTCGAGCACCGCAAGAAAGCCCGTTCTCGTCGGGTTGATCCCGACGCCGTGGAGGCGAAGGCTCGAGCCAGGAAGGAGCGTCGCGGCGGCGAGGAACGGGGCGGCTGAGGAAAAATCGCCCGGGATCGCCACCTCGAGCGGGGCCAGGCGCTCCGCAGGCCAGATACCAATCTCGCGCCGGCCGATGCGGGCGAGGCGCGCTCCCGCGGCCTCGAGGAGCCGCTCCGTGTGATCGCGCGTGGGCGCCGGCTCGACCACGCTCGTGTGTCCGCGCGCGGCGTAGAGGCCGGCGAGGAGGACGCACGATTTCACCTGGGCGCTCGCGACGGGAAGCTCGTAGCGAATCGGCTCGAGACCGCCCCCTTGGAGGAGGAGCGGAGCGTGGCCATCGGTCGTCTCGACCTGGGCGCCCATCTCGCGGAGCGGTTCCGCGATCCGGTCGAGGGGTCGCCGGGAGAGCGACTCATCGCCGACGAGCTCGAACCGGCCCCCGTGCCCGGCGAGAATGCCCGCCAGGAGGCGCATGAGCGTTCCCGCGTTCCCGCAGTCGAGAGGCTCTTGCGGCAAGCGCAGGCCATGCAGCCCGACGCCACCGACGCGCGCACGGTCGCCGTCGATCTCGACGTTGACCCCGAGCGCGCGAACTGCCCCGGCGGTCGCCAGCGTGTCCTCCGATGCGCCGAACCCCTCGATTTCGGTTTCCCCCTCGGCGATAGCGCCGATGAGGAGCACGCGGTGGGAGATCGACTTGTCGCCCGGGACGGCGAGGTCACCGCGAAGCGCCGCGACCGGCTCGACCCTCACGCGCACACTCGCGCCGCACATTCGACGCTCCGCCCGGCACGTCCTCGCGTGTAAGTGTGCCCCCGGGGCACCCCCCCTAGGAACCCCCTCGCGGTCAGCGTACCGCGAAAAAACGCGCGCGTGGCGCGCGCTTTGTGACGAATGTGTGCCGAGCTTCGGGGGCGTTCGCTCGCGCTCATTCCGTCTCTTCAAGCGCGGCCGCGACGATCACCGAGTAGCCCTGCGCCTCGAGGAGCTCGGCGGCTCGCCGTGCCTGCTCTTCGCCCGAGACGAGCACGTTCAAGGTCCCGCCCCGCTCGGGTGTCATGTGCTGGAGCTCGAAGTCCTCGATGTTGATCTGCTCCGCGCCGAGCGCCTGTGTTATCCCCGACAGCACGCCGGGGCGGTCCGGGACATGCACGCGCAACCGGTGGAGCGACCCCGCGTCGGGATACGCCTGCTCGAGCAGGCGTCGGCGATGCCCCGCCGCCTCCCCGATCCAGCGGGCCAGATAGCCGGCGTCGGCCTCCGCGAGCGCGCGCTCGAGCTCGTCGATGCGCCGGCGGTGCTCGCCGAGCGCGCGCCGAAGCTCCTCGGCGTTGTCCAAGAAGATGTCGACCCAGATGCGCGGATTCGCGCCTGCGACCCGCGTCATGTCCCGAAGCGATCCGCCCGCCGCCGCGAGTGGCTCGTGCCCATCCACCCGGACCGACCCCGCGTGATTCAGTAGCACGTTGGCGAGTGCGTGCGGGACGTGGCTCGTCAGCGCGACGAGCCGGTCGTGCGCATAAGCGTCGACGGCAACCGGAACGGCGCCGAGCGAGGCGACGAACGCGTGCAGGCTCCGATAACGCTCCGGATCCGTCTCGGCTACAGGAGTCAGGAACCAGGTTGCCCCCTCAAAGAGCTCGCCGCTCGCGTTGCGCGGGCCCTGAGCCTCCGACCCGCAGACGGGATGGCCGCCGATGAACCTCCCACGCTCCCGCACCGCTGCGCACACAACCCGCTTGGTGGAGCCGACGTCGGTGACGGTGCACTCGTCGCCGCTTGCCGTGAGCGTTGCCTGCACCTGGTCGACGAGCGTCGCGACCGGCGTCGCCACGACGGCGAGCCCCGCGCCCTTGACCGCCTCGTCGAGCGACCCTGAGGCCTCGTCCACCGCTCCCCGCTCGCGCGCGACGGCGAGGGAATCGGCGTCCGCGTCGTACCCCACGACGGAAGCGATGCCCGCGCGCTTCGCGGCCAGGCCGACGGAGGCCCCGATCAGCCCGGTGCC
>JACCYG010000254.1 GCA_013696595.1 Actinomycetota bacterium
GCTCGACGGCTTCTTCGAGTTCCTGGTCGCGGAGATCGCTCATCCTGGTCTCGGCGCGCTGGTCGGGCGCTTCGCCCTGGACAGCGCCTTCCGCGCCCGGCTCCGCAACCTTCCGGCGACTCCCGAAGGACACCACGCCTACACGGGCGGGCTCCTCGAGCACACGGTCGGGGTTGCGACGCTCTGCCGCGACACGGCCGAGCTCCACCGCCGCCTGCGCCGGGATCTCCTTCTCGCCGCCGCGCTGCTCCACGACGCGGGGCGGACGGAGGAGCTCGACCGCGGTCCGCTCTTCCTGCCGACTCCGGCGGGCAAGCTCCTCGGGCACGTCCACCTCGGCCTGCGCCTGATCGAGAGCAGGGCGACCGGGCTCGAGGCCGACGTCCTGGCCGAGCTCCTGCACGCCGTCGCGTGCCACCACGACGCGCGCGCCGCTCGAACCGCCGAGGCGACGGTCCTGTATTACGCGAACCATTTGGACACGGCGGCGGCAACCCGCCCCGTCGAAAGCGCCTAGCGCGGTTCGAGTTTCCGCACGCGTGGAAGGGTGAGGGCGATGCCCGACGGGCGCCTCCTCGTGATCTACCTGAACGACCACCTGGCCGGAGCGGCCCTCGGGACGGAGCTCACGAAGCGCTCGCTTCGGAGCAACAGCGGAACGGCGCTCGGCACGTTCCTCGAAGGCTTCCTCGCCGAGGTCGAGGAGGACAGGCGCTCGCTCGAGCGAGTGATGGGCGCTCTCGGGGTAAAGAAGAGCCCGTTCAAGCGGCCCGCCGCCGTCGTGGCCGAGCGTCTGGGCCGCTTGAAGCTGAACGGCCAGGTCCGGGGCTATTCGCCGCTCAGCCGCGTTCTCGAGCTCGAGGGCCTCACCATGGGCGTCGAAGCCAAGCTGAGCCTCTGGCAGAACCTGCGCGACGTCCCCGAGGTCTCCGCACAGCTTCGCGGCGTGGATCTCGAGGCTTTGATCGAGCGCGCCGAGCGTCAGCGCTCGAACCTCGAGCGCGAAAGACTCTCCGCGGCGCGACGGGCCTTCGCCGCTTCAGGCTCCTAGAGCTTTTCATCGTGGCCGGCGCCGCGACCCTCGTGAGGAGGCACCGGATCGTGGAAGACGACGATCTCTCGGTTCTCCGGTCGCCCGGCCGGGAGATCGTGCGGCTTCAGGCGTGTCATCCAAGGTTCTTCGCGACCCGCCGCTACAGCGTCGCCGCGAAGCCCGTGGCGGCGAACACCGTCTAGCGCGGCGGGCTGAAGCGGATGTTGAGCACCTCGCCGTCCTCGACGACATAGGTCTTCCCCTCAAGCCGCATGAGCCCGCGGCGCGCGGCCTCGGCGTGCGAGCCGGCGTCGACGAGATCGTTCCAGCGGATGACCTCGCAGCGAATGAACCCGCGCGCCATGTCAGTGTGGATGGCGCCGGCGGCGTCGAGGGCCGTGCTCCCGTGCTGGAGTGTCCAGGCGCGCGTCTCCGTGTCGCCGGCGGTGATGAAGCTGATAAGTCCGAGGACGTCGAAGAGCTGTGGCACCAGAGTCTCGAGGGCGGAGGGCCCTTCGCGGTAGGCGGCGGCCTCCTCCTCGGCGAGCTCGGCGAGCTCTGCCTCGAGCTTCAGATCGATTCCGCCCGGCCCGTTCTCGACCGCGACGAGCGGCTTCGTGGTGAGGGGCTCGAGCGCCTCAGGCACGGGCTCCGCGTACTCGCTTAGTGTCTTTCCCTCATCGAGATGCGCAGACAGGCGACGTAGCTCCTCCGCCTCGCGCCGAAACGCGAGGTCTCCCGACTTCGCCTCCTTCTCGACGCGTTCCAGCCGCCGCTCGACGTGCTCACGATCCGCGACCAGGAGCTCGAGCTGCAGCGTCTCGAGGTCGCGCGCGGGATCGGAGTCATGCGCCCATCCGTTCACCACCGCGAGCAGGGCGTCGACCTCGCGCAGGCTTCCGAGAAGCTGCCGACCGGTGCCCGGGATGTCGACGAGGCGCACCGTGGCGGACGTCACCTTGCGTGATCCGACGACCTTCGCCACGCGGTCGAGCCGGTCGTCGGCGATGGGCGCCATGCCGACGTTCGCCTTGTCCGAGACCGTGGCGTACGCGGTGATCTCGGCCCCCGCGCGTGTGAGCGCGTTGAAGAGCGTCGTCTTGCCCGCGTTCGGCAAGCCGACGATTCCGACCTGGAGTGCCACGGCGCCTAGCGCATCAGCTGGCGCTGGAGCGAGGCAAGCGCGCGATGCTGAAGCGACTTGATTGCGCCCTCGGTCTTGCCGAGGATCGTGGCCACCTCGCCGTTCGAGAAGTCGAAGACGAACTTCAGCGTGAGCACCTGCTGCTGATCCTCGGACAGACTCTCGATCATCTCGAACATGCTCGCGCGCCCGATTGCCTGAAACGCCTCGTCCTCGGCGGAAGGTTCGAGCGAGTCGGGGTCCTCGGGCGGGTCCTCCTCGCTCTGCCAGCGCCGGCCCGCGCGAAAATGATCCATCGCGAGGTTGTGGGCGATCCGGAACAGCCATGCCGAGAAGGGCGCCTGCCGCCAGACGAAGTGGTCAATCGACTCGAGCATTCTGATGAACGTCTGATTCGTCAGGTCCTCCGCGTCGTGCCGGTTTCTGACGGACAACTGGAGATAGCTGTAGATCCGATCGAAATGAATCAGGTAGAGCTGCTCGAGGGCGGCGCGATCGCCGCGTTTTGCCCGGTCCACGAGCCGCCGGACGTTCGCGGTCGCGTCACGCCGACGCGTCGGCGTCGGAGCAACCTCTGCCGCGTTCTCCTCTACCACCCCGAGCGCTCTCCCCATCACGCCTTTCTCAGTCATCCCCCGGAAGGGGTACGGCCCCTAAGTCCACCTAAGCAGACAAAGTCCAGGATCACAAGCTCGTCCGAGCGATCCGCGAGAACGGATGCTCGACCTAGGTCGTTCCGCCGAAGCCGATCTGCGTGTCCCGAGCGAATCTCTTCACGTACACGACGTTCCGAAGCGGGATGAAGTAGCGGCCGTCGTCCGCCTCGAGCTCGAAGACGGCGTCGCGGTCGCCTTCGAGCGCGCGGCGTAGGCCCTCCGCAGCATCCGTCTCGACGAGAACGGCGATCGCATGGCCGCCCTCGAACGTCACCTCGACCCGCACGCGCTCCCGGTTGTTAGCCACGTGCCGCCACCACCTCGGCCAGGACACCGTGGAGCGAGTCGGGGTGAACGAACGAGACTTCATGGCCCCCGAGCCCCTCCCGCGGCACCGAGTCGATCACTTCGACGCCGTCCGCCGTGAGCTCCCCGATCGCCGCCGCGACGTCCTCGACCTCGAAGGCAACGTGGTGCATTCCTGGTCCGCGCTTCGCGAGGAAGCGGCCTACGGGCGTGTCGGGCTCGAGTGCGGAGACGAGCTCGACGCGCTCGCCGCCGACTCGCAGGTACACGGCCTCGATGCCGTCTCGCTCGCTGCGATCGCGAAGCTCTACGGTCGCTCCGAAAAGTCTCTTGTACGTCTCGATCGCCTCGGAAAGGTCCTCGACTGCCATGGCGACGTGGTGGACGCCCCGCACGTTCACGCGCGGGATCGTAGCGATTCGGCCCCGACGGCCTGCTGCTCAGCCCTGATCGACGAGCTCGACCCCGCGCGGGGTACCGACTGTCTCGGAGGAGTTCGACTCGGCCGCGACGCAGGCGAGCATATGCTCAAGCTCGGAGCGGACGAGCGTCTCCTTCTCGAGGAGCGCTGTGGCGAGCGTGCCGAGAGAGGCTCCGTGCTTCTTGAGCAGTCGCAGTGCCTCGTGGAATGCATGGTCGATGAGGCGTGCTTGCTCCTGGTCGCGGGCTGCTCATGTGCTGGGAGAGCGCGCGACCTCGTCGCGGTTGTTGAACCCATCGAGCTCAACGAGAAG
>JACCYG010000281.1 GCA_013696595.1 Actinomycetota bacterium
TCCGGAAGCCGATCTGCGGATGCCGCTCGATGACGGCGCGCTCGGCCTCGTTCAGCGGGCCGGGCTTGCGGAGGATCTCTTCCGGAATCGCGAGCTTGCCTAGGTCATGGAGGCTTCCGGCGAGGCGAATCAACTCGATGTCCTCCGATTCGAGGCCGAGTCGCGTCGCGATTCGCGCGGCCAGCTCGCCGACCTCGGAAGAATGGACGCCCGTGTAGGCGTCGCGCTCGTCGACCGCACGTGCGAGTGCGGCCGCCGCGAGGAGCCGCGCGCTCCGGTCGGCGCCACCGGCGAGGCGGCGCAGCTCGGCGAGCTCGACGACGTCCGGCCGATAGACCCGAGCGCGGCTCTTTCCGTGCTCTTTCGACCAGTAGAGGGCGCTGTCGGCGACGCGCACGAGCTCGCTTCGCTCGATCCCGTGCTGGGGGTAGGAGGCGATCCCAGCCGACACGCTGACCGGCCCGCCGTGCTCGCAGGCGGTGGTCGCGACGCGCTCGAGCACCGATTCGGCGATAGTGAGCGCCTCGTGCTCGCTGCGTCCCGGTAGAAGCAGCGCGAACTCGTCGCCGCCGAGGCGGAAAGCCTCTCCGCCTTGCCGGAGGCGGGCGGCGACCTGCGCGAGCACGCGATCGCCGACGGGGTGGCCGTACCGGTCGTTGATCAGCTTGAAATTGTCGACGTCGATGAGACACACCGTGAGCGGCGTCCCTCGAACCTGAGCCCGGTCGAGGTCGCGCTGGAGGCGCTCGTGGAAATGCCTGTGGTTTCCGAGCCCGGTCAGGGGATCGGTCAGCGCGAGCCGCATGGCACTCAACGCTTCGTGCACCGAGCGCTGGTAGAGCGCCACGGCGACGAGCGGGCCCACGAGAGCCGCGGCGAGGACCGGCGAGCGCTCCCAGAGGACGGCCAGCATGAGGCTGACCGAGGCCATGATCGAGAAGGGGATCGCGGTCGACTGGATCGAGCGGCGAAGCAGCGGCCGCATGCGCTCGCCGGCCGCGCGCGCGACGATCGCGGCGATCAAAACGACGTTTGTCGAATAGAAAGCTGCGGATCCGAGGAAGACGGCCAATAGCAGCGGGCCCACGCCCGCCTCGTACTGAATGAGCCCCGCCGCTCCGCCCGCCGTCAGGCCGCTGAGTGCGTAGACCGCGCTGTTGTACAGGAGTCGCATGCGCTCGCGGTGCTGAGTGACCTGCGCGAGGCTTAGGACGACAAACGCCATGAGGACGGCGGGTGCCCAGCCGTAGAGGATCGAAGCCCCGACGACGAAGACGGCCGCGAGCGAGACGCCGCCGGCCGCGATTCCCTCGAGCTCGAGCGGGACCGGGAAAGCCTCGGCGAGAGTCGCGGCGACAAGGAGCGCGAGGACGCCGAGCGCCTCCGCGAGCGAAGGGGGCGCCGTGCCCAGGGCGATCGTCGCCGCAAGAACAGCGACGATCCCGGCCAGTGTCACGGGGACGAAGATCGGCAGGAGCCGGGCCATCTCCGGCGAAACGTTGTGGACCGCGGCGCTGGCCCGGCTCCGTCCGCTCACTTTGAGGCGGACGGGGTTTTCCACGTCCCGTTCAGCCTGGAGTTACCAGGTCCACCCTTCGAACCAACCGCCGGTCGCAGCGACCACGATTGACGCAGCGACGGCCAGATACACGAGCTTGCTTCTCCAATGGAGCATTTGTCCCTCCCTCTCGACGCCAGTGGGAAAGACAGTATCCCGGCACTGGTGCGAGGGGTCATCCCCCTTCTGGGGGGTTTGGCTGGGCTTGCGCTCGTCACTCGGACGAGTGGAAAACACGATCGGATCAGCGCAAGCCGACTTCGGCGAGGGGCCTGCGGCCCCAGGCGAAGGTGTCTGCGTACCACCCATCGAGCGGCGCGAGGGTCGTGCCCTGGCTCGAGGAATGGACGAACCAGCCGCCGCCGACGTAGATGCCCATGTGAACAATCTCAGAGGGTGCTGAGCGCCAAGCCCTGGCGCCGAAGAAGATCACGTCGGCGGGCCGAAGGTTCGCGCGCGCGATACGGCTCGTACGGGGAACCTCGCCCGCCATCGCGTAGGTCGTGCGACCGACGAGCGTGGAGCCGAGCCGCGGTGCGCCGGGCCAGGATTGAAGCTTGAAGACACGCCAGACGAACCCCGAACAGTCGAATCCGCCACGGGATCTCACGCCGAAGAGCGTCTGCGGCCACTCGGAGGTTCCGCCCCAGACGTAGGGGAAACCGACGAAGCGCGTGGCGCGCTGCACCACGCGGCGCTGCCAGTCCGTGAGGGTCGGAAGGTCGAATCCGGCGGCGAGGCTCGTCGCGTGGTCGCGCTGCCACTGCGAGAGCTCGAGGATGCGAGCGACCGAATACGCCGTCTCCGCCCGCGTCGCGGGATCCTGTGGACGCAGCTCGCGACCGTCGGCGGACGCTGGGTGGTTGAAACGAAGTCGAAGCAGCCGGGCAACGGTTTCCGTGCCTGCCCGGGTCACGGGCGTGAGGCCGGTCGCGTCGAGCTCCGCCCAAACCTCGCGCGCCGCGGGGCCGAGGCCGAGTGCCCGGACGAGCGCGCGATCGAGCCCCGACATCCTGACCTCGCGCGAAGGGTCGACGACGACCTGCGGCTGCCCGGTGATCCCTGCGGTGACGACGGCGAGCTCGGCTCGCGTCAGCGGGTCGTCCGGCCTGAATTCCGCGACGCTCGGGCCCATGAGGCCGCTTGCGACGACGGTGCGAATCTGGGGCTGCGCCCATGAGGAGGCATGCGCCGGCGAAGTCGCGACGAGAACGACGAGCAGGCCAAGGAGTAGGGTGCTGCGGCGCATTCACTCTCTATCGTCGGCGGCGCCTGAGCGCTTTAGGCTGAGCGGGATGCGATCTGAGATACGCCCCGAGCCGCCTCCGGACGAGCGTGAGGCGCTCGAGCAGGCACTCAAGCGGCTCCTGAGCCCGAGCGAGGGCGTGGCGACGAGCGCGTGGTGGCGGGCCGGCGTCAGGGAGAGCGTGCTCGACGACGACGAGGGCTAGCGAGAGCGAGATTTTGCCTGGACGGTGCGAATGGGCCTTCGTTGTAGGGCGAGGCTTGCCTCGCCCGCATGTCGGCACCGCCCGCGAAGGCCTCGGAGGGACGCGGGCCGGGCAAGCCCGGCCCCTACACCAGCGAGGCCCCATGACCGCAATGTCCGGCCCTTACAGAGGG
>JACCYG010000282.1 GCA_013696595.1 Actinomycetota bacterium
CCCCGAGATCGTCGCGAAGAGGCCTTCGCGTTCCGGCCTCTGTTCGTAGAGCTCGCGGCGCCAGGCCTCGGTCCCGTCGAGCTTGCTCGGCTCCTCGGTCGTCGCCATCTCCGCCTGATTGTACGGGGCGGCTTTCGTTCTCCCGCTGCGCGAGCAGCGAGACGGGCCGTGCCATCCAGGCTGAATCTCTCGTTTCAGTGCTTCGTCTGTTGCCCCGTTGCCCGCCCCGGGATCGTCAGCCCATAGTCCGACGGAAGAGCGTTCTGCGAAGGTTCGGGAGAGCTGCAAACACGCCTCACCGCTCTTATGGCAGGCGGCGTCGTCACAGTTCTTCGCGGTCGGGATGCCGCGACCGGCCTTCTCCGGTCGCGCCGCCGCCGTCGTTCTGTCTAGCGCGACTGAGAACCGCGGGGCGAGGGAATCACCCTCGCGGAGTGGAGCACCAGCCGAGCGCCGAAGAGCTCGACCAGGCACGTACGCGTGCGCGTGCGGACGCACGGGCCAAAGTCGAGAAAAAGCGGACCGGGCCGGCGGTGGACGATCCCGTCGTCGACGACGCCGGGCCTTACGAGTTCGCCCCGGAAGACCTCCGCGCGGAATACGAGCGGGTCTACGAGCGAACGCTGAAAGACCTGCGCGGCGAGGGCTAGCGCGCCGCTGAAACCGCGATCGCCGCAGCGACTACGACGAGAACGGCGCCGATTGCGCGCCGGAGAGCGCTTTCCGACAACTTTCCGGTGACGCGCGCGCCTACCAGCGAGCCCGGAATCGCCCCCGAAAGGCTCACGCCCAGCACGGCCCATTCGACTTCGGCTTGGGCGAGATGGCCGAGGAAGCCGAAAACGCCGAGGAAGAACCCGACGACGAGGTTTGTTCCGACGGCACGATGAGCGACGAGCCCCGAGCCCCGGATCAGCGCCGGAAGACGAAGCGTCCCGAGAACGAGGCCGACGGCGCCGCCCAATAGACCGATCAAACCACCCGCTAGAGCGGCGGTGACCCGTGGGCGGCGCGGGGCACCAGGTTCGGCTCGCAGGCCGAGGAGAAGGTCGAGGCCGCTCCAGAAGAGGACGGCGGCGATCGCGCCGAGCAATAGTCCCTTCGGTAGAAGGTGCGCGAAGTAGCCGCCGACGAAGGCCGCGGCGACCGACGGCGGAGTCATCCAGCGAACGAGCGACCAGTCGACCCGTCCTGCCCGCGCGTGCGCGATTCCACCGGCAAGTGCTGCCACCGCGCTGACGGCGATGTTCGTCCCGGCCGCGGCTGCCGGGCTACCGGAGGCTACGAGGATGACGGGGAGACGGAGACTTCCGAGGACGAGCCCGACCGCCGAGCCGAGCAGGCCGGCGACGAACGATCCGCTGGCAGCTAGGGCGAGGTCCCAGGCTTCCAAAGAGGTTCCGGGTTTCCCGCGTTGGCGGCTCGGGCCAGGATGAAGAGGAAATCTGAAAGGCGATTGAGATAGGCCAGGACGGCCGGGTTTACCGCTGCTTCTTCGGCCAGCGCCACCGTTGCTCGCTCGGCGCGACGGCAGACCGTCCGCGCGACGTGGAGAATCGCGGCCGCCTCGGTTCCGCCGGGAAGGACGAAGCTCTTGAGCGGAGTAAGCCCCGCGTTGACCAGGTCGCAGAGCTCCTCGAGCCATACCACTTGTTCGGAGCTGATCCGAAGCCGCTCACGCTCGTCGTCGGCGGGAACCGAAAGGTCGGCGCCGAGATCGAACAGCTCGTTCTGAATCTGCTCGAGCCAGGGTCGAAACTCGTCGGGGACTCCGGTGGCGAGGAGGACTCCGATGAACGAGTTCAGCTCGTCAACCGTTCCGAAGGCTTCGATCCGAAGATTCGATTTCGGGACGCGTGTTCCGTCGCCGAGGCTCGTCTCCCCTGCGTCGCCCGCGCGCGTGTAGATGCGTGTCAGCCGAACGGGCTCGTCGCGCCGGCGGGTCATGCGGGCGTCGGGACGGCGCGCTCGCCGAGGCCGAGAATCGAGCGGGCGATCACGAGGCGCTGGATCTCGCTCGTGCCCTCGTAGATCTCGGTGATCTTCGCGTCCCGGTAGTAGCGCTCGGCGGGAAACTCCTTCGTGTAGCCGTAGCCGCCGAGGATCTGGATCGCCTCGCCCGTATGGCGGCGCGCGACGCTCGAGACGTAGAGCTTCGCTTTCGCGCCTGCCTCCCCATGCGGCTCTCCACGGTCGCGAAGCCACGCTGCCCGGTAGACGAGCAGACGGGCGGCGTCGAGCTCGGTCGCCATGTCTGCGAGCTTCCACTGAATGGCCTGAAAGTCCGCGATCCTCTGACCGAATTGCCGGCGCTCGAGCGCATACCCCCGCGAGAGCTCGTACGCCGCACGCGCGATACCGAGGGCCTGCGCGGCGATGCCGATTCGCCCGCCGTCGAGCGTCGCCATTGCGATGTGAAAACCCTTCCCCTCCTCGCCGAGCAGGCGCGCGCGCGGCGCGTACGCGCCGTCGAGGACGAGATCAGTGGTCGAGCTGGAATGGAGACCGAGCTTCGTGTGCTCCCCGGTGGGTTTGAGGCCCTCGGTCTCGGCGTCGAGGACGAACGCGGAAATGCCTGCCTCGCCGCGCGCGAACACGAGGAACGTGCCCGCGTACGCGCCGTTCGTCGTCCACTGTTTCACCCCGGTGATCCGCCAGCCGTCGCCGTCGGGCTCAGCGCGGGTGCGAAGCGCGGCCGCGTCGGACCCCGACCCCGCTTCGGTCAGGGCGAAGGCGCCGATGCGTTCGCCTCGGGCGAGCGGAGGCACCAGCTCTTTCTTCTGTTCATCGGTCCCGAAGCGCACGAGCGGAAGAGTCGTCGCACTCGTGTGCACGGCGACCGCGACTCCTACCCCAGCGTCCGCACGCGAGAGCTCCTCGAGGACGAGGATGTACGACAGGAAATCGGCGCCCGCACCGCCGAGGTCCTCCGGAATGCAGACCGCCATGAGCCCGAGCTCGGCGAGCCGACCGAACAGCTCGCGGGGAAAGCGATGTTCACGGTCCCAGGCAGCCGCATGGGGCTCGATCTCGGCCTCAGCGAGCTCCCGGGCGAGCGCCTGGATCTCCCGCTGCTCGGCGGAGAGCTCGAAATCCATACGCGCGGCGAGTATAGATGCGGCTTCGCGCGGCCCTCGGCTGCGAGTGTCCGGGAGAGTGCGAGCCGGCGACGCGCGGCACCGGTTTCGTGACAGGCCTACGCGCAAGCCGACACGATCGGTCTCCCACGCGCGCGTTTTTGGGCGATACGCTGACCGCAAGGGGGTTGCTACGGGGGGTCCCGGGGGAAACAACGCGCGCGAAGTACAGTAGGCCGGCGGAGAGGGCGCTAAGCCGCTTCCGCGACCTCGCGCGAGATGTTCTGCAGGTCGGTTTCGCGCTCGCGGAACGCGTCGGCCACGTCCGGATCGAACTGGTGGCCTGCCTCGCGCAGGATCTCGTCGTGCGCCGCCCCCCACGTCCGTGCGGGACGGTAAGGCTGGT
>JACCYG010000299.1 GCA_013696595.1 Actinomycetota bacterium
CCTCTGCTTCTACAACGAGAAGGTCGACGTCGAGGTCGACGGGGAGCCCGAGGAGCGCCCCGAGACGCTCTGGTCGTAGCGGGACCGCGGCGCCGAGACGCCGGCGAGGTTCGACCCGCGCGAATCCGGCTGCGACAGTGCGGCCGATTCTGCGCGTCAGGTGGCGAGGGCCGGAATCGAACCGGCGACACCACGGTTTTCAGCCGTGTGCTCTACCAACTGAGCTACCTCGCCGAGCGCGTCAATCGTAGCCCGAAGGGCTTCGCCTTGCCCCAATCGCGTGGCCCGAAGGTATCTTCGCCGCCGTGGGCAGGAGGAACGTAGCGATCATCGGCGCGGAGCTCGACCTTGGTGCCGGGCGGCGGGGCGTCGACATGGGCCCGTCGGCCATTCGGTATGCCGGTCTCGGGGACAAGATCGAGGCTCTCGGCCTCGAGGTGGCGGACTGGGGGAACGTGGAGGTCGCGATCCCGGAGACGGTTGCGACCGGAAGCGAGCGGGCCCGGTTCCTCGGTGACATCAAGGCGGCATGCGAACAGATCGCCGGGCGCGTGGCGGAGGCGTCAGACCTGGGCCTTCTCCCGCTCGTCCTCGGTGGAGATCACTCGATCGCGCTCGGAACGGTCGGCGGGATGGCGTCGCGACGCGGGGCGGGCGCCGCTCTCTGGTTCGACGCCCATGGCGACCTCAACACACCCGACACGACGCCGAGCGGCAACGTGCACGGGATGCCGCTCGCGGCCGCGCTCGGACAGGCGGAGGACGGATTTCGAAGTGACGCGTGGCCGCTCCCCGCACTCGATCCGAGCTGCGTCTCTCTGATCGGTGTGCGGTCCCTCGACGACGGAGAGAGGCGGATCGTCCGCGAACTGGGCATCGCCGTCTACACGATGAGCGAGCTCGACCGGCGGGGCGTCGAGGACGTCATGCGCGAGGCGCTCGGCCGCGCTCGCGGCGCTCCTTTCGTGCACGTCTCGCTCGACATGGACGCCGTCGACCCTGATGTCGCGCCGGGGGTCGGCACGCCGGTGCGCGGCGGGCTCTCGTACCGCGAGGCGCACCTGGCCATGGAGCTCGTGGCGGAATCAGGGCTCCTCGACTCGTTCGAGATCGTCGAGGTCAATCCGATCCTGGACCGCGTGAACGAGACCGCCGAGCTCGCCGTAGAGCTCGCGGCGAGCGCGCTCGGCGCTCGGATCCTCTAGGACGCGGCTCGTGTGCGCGAGGCGGCCCGCCCAGCCTTGCGCAGAGCCTTTAGATACCCGCACGCGGGTTTCCCCCCGGGGCCTTCGGCCCCTCGCCCCCGGCTAGGACCGTAGCGCGAAAGTTCGCGCGTGTGGTGCGCGGATCGTGTCAAAACCCCGCGGTGGCGTGCCGAATGCGATACGAAGCCGGACCTCGCGATACTGCCCTTCGCTGTGGTCGCGGTCATCATGCCGCGAGGACTTCCGCGCCCAACCGAGGAGGACAGATGCGCTTCTACCCGGATATTCCGTCGCAGCGGGCTGCGACTCTCGTCAGCGATCTCGTCGTTGTGGCGCTGCTCGTGCTCTTCGCCTGGCTCGGTCTGAAGGTTCACGACACGGTCGACGCGCTTGCCGTTCTCGGCCAGGGAGTCCGCGACGCTGGTGACGCCGTTCAGGGCGGCTTTCGATCGGCGGCAGATGCCGTCGAGGGAGCGCCCGTCGTCGGGGATGACATCGCAGGCGGCCTTCGCGACGCGGGCGAGGGAACGGGCGGAAACGTCGCCGAGGTAGGGCGGGAAGGTGAGGAGCGCGTCCATCGCACGGCGAACCTGCTCGGCTTTCTGACGTTCCTCGTTCCTGCGCTACTGCTCCTCTTTCAGGCAGTTCCGCCACGGATTGCGCTCGTCCGGCGGCTCAGCGCGGCCGATCGCGTCCTGCGCGCCGGAGACGGCGAACGCGCTCGGCTCCTGGCGATGCGCGCGGCGTTCTCACTCCCCTACGGCGAGCTCCTTCGCTACAGCCCAGACCCGTTCGGCGACCTCGTCGCAGGCCGGTACGACGCGCTCGCGGCAGCGGCGTTCGAGGAAGCGGGGCTCCGACCTAGCCCTAGCTGAGGAACCGATCGATCGCCGTCGCCGTCTCCTCGAAGGCGTCCCAGAGCAGGCTGTGCCCACCGGGGACTGTGATCACCACGCCGCGACCCGCCGATGCCTGCGGTAGGCGGAGCCACGACTCGGCTCCGAGCAAGACGAGCGCGGGCACGCTTGGCGGCGGCGGTGGTTCGGTGGCCATTTCGCCCCAGGCGGCGATCACGGCGCTCTTGCAATAGCGATAGCGGAGTCGACCGTCCTCGCCCCGGACGAGGTGCTCCTCCATCTCTCGCTCGAGAATCGCACGCGGGGTCGAGAAGAGAAGCCCCGAGGCAAGGCGCTCCTCGATCGCTTCGTCAGGCGATTCGTACGACGCGTCCGTGCGCTCGAGCTCGGCCTTATCGAGCGCGATCGCGGCATCGACGGACAAAACCGGGTCGAGCATGATCGCCCGTTCCACGCGATCGGGCGCTTGCCGTGCCACTTCCGCGACGAGTCGGCCGCCGAAGCTGTGGCCGATCCAGACAGAGGGACCCGGCGGCGCGAGCTCGAGGAGGTCGGCGACGTGTTGGGCGATGCTCCAGGGCGGCTCCCAGGGCGACCGACCGTGCCCGCGCAGGTCGGGTGAAAGAATCCTGAAGCGCTCCGCGAGGCCGCGCTCGGCGAGCATCCCGAAGCGCCCTCCGTGGGAGGTGACTCCGTGCAGAGCGACGAGGGGCGGCGCGCCTCGCTCGCCCCACTCGAGGACGTTGAGGCTCACTCCTCCCGCTCTTCGCCGGCGCCGGAGGGCCTGTAGTACGTCGCGCCCTTGAGCTCTTCCGGCAGGTAGTCGACCTCATAGCCCGCCGGGTCGTTCGGCGGGTAGACGTAGCCCTTACCGTGGCCGAGCTTCTTGGCGCCGGGGTAGTGCGCGTCGCGAAGCGCCTTCGGCGGGCGGACCGTCCCGTGCTCCGCCACGTCGCGCTGCGCGGCGCGAAGGGCCGTGATGACGGCGTTCGATTTGGGAGCGCGGGCAAGGTAGATCGCGGCCTGCGCAAGGTTCAGCTGCGCCTCGGGCAGGCCGACGTGCTCGAGCGCCTGCGCGGCGGCGACGGCCACCTGTAGGGCGCGGGGATCGGCGTTCCCGACGTCCTCGGAGGCATGGACGATCATTCGGCGTGCGACGTAGCGCGGATCCTCCCCGGCCTCGAGCATGGCGGCGAGGTAGAAGAGGGTCGCGTCCGGGTCCGAGCCGCGGATCGACTTGATGAACGCGGAGATGAAGTCGTAATGCGCGTCTCCCGCCTTGTCGTAGACGAGCGGGCGCTTGCGTGCCGCGTCCTCGACGTGCCGTTCCTCGAGCGGTGCGTCCTCCGCCTGCGCAGTGCTCCAAGCGAGCTCGAGCGTGTTGAGAGCGGCACGAGCGTCGCCGCCTGCCTTTCTCGCGATCAGCGCCACGAGCTCGTTGTGTATCTCGGCCCCGAGCTCGGCCGCGCCGCGTCGAACGATGGTCGCGACGTCCTCGGCCGAGAGCGGCTCCAGCTCGTAGATCTGGGCCCGGGAAAGGAGGGCCGAGTTGACCTCGAAGTAGGGGTTCTCGGTCGTGGCCCCGATCAGGATGATGAGCGCCGTTTCAACCGCCGGGAGCAGAGCGTCCTGCTGCGCCTTGTTGAAGCGGTGAATCTCGTCGAGGAAGAGGATCGTTCGCTGGCCCGTCGTCGCGAGCCGGTCGCGCGCCCGCTGGATGACCGCCCGAACGTCGGCGACCGAGGCGGACACGGCAGAAAGCTCCTCGAACGCGGCACCGGTCGTCGCGGCGACGATGCGCGCGAGCGTCGTCTTTCCGCTCCCGGGAGGGCCGTAGAAGATGGCCGAGGCGACGCGGTCCTCGGCGATCGCAAGTGCCAGCGCGGATCCCTCGGCGACCACCTGGCGCTGGCCCACGAAGTCTTCGAGCCGGCTCGGGCGCAGCCGAAGAGCGAGCGGGGCCACCTCGGGTAGGCGCGCCGCGGCCGCGTCGGAGAAGAGGTCGGTCATGGCGAAAGTATGCTCCGTTCGTGGCGACGATCTCGCTCCGGGACGAGGTCACCGAGCTTCTGAGCGCGCTGATCCGCCTCGATACCGTCAACCCGCCGGGCAGCGAGACGCATGCCGCCGAGCTCCTGCGCATGTACCTCCAGGAGGCGGGAGTCGAGTGCGAGCTCTACGCGAAAGTGCCGGAGCGAGCGAGTCTCGTCGCCCGGATCCCGGGTGGCGCCGACGGAAAGCGGCTGCTACTCCTCTCGCACACTGACACGGTCCTTGCCGACCCGGCCGAGTGGTCGGTCGATCCGTGGTCGGGAGTCGTCCGCGACGGCGAGATCTGGGGCCGCGGGGCGCTCGACATGAAGAGCCAGGTGGCGGCGAACGCTGTTGCGATCGCGAGCCTTGCGCGCGAGGGATTCGAGCCGAACGGCGACTTGATCTTCGCCGCGACCGCGGACGAGGAAGTCGGAACGAGTGACTTCGGCCTCTCGTGGCTTTGCCGCGAGCACCCGGATGCCGTCAGGGCCGACTACGCGATCAACGAGGGCGGCGGCGATCGGGCGATCGTGAATGGACGCGCCGTGTATCTCTGCGCGACGGCCGAGAAGATGAGCTCGCCGTTCCTTCTGCGGGTGCGTGGGCGAAGCGGGCATGCGTCGATCCCCGGCATTGCTGACAACGCGCTCGTCAAAGCAGCACGCCTGATCGAACGACTCGGCACGTTCGCACCCGAGACGCGCCTCCTCCCGGAGACGGAGGCGTTCCTGACCACGATGTTCGGCGAGTCGCCGAGCGGCGGCGAGGTCCAGGACCGTCTGCGTGAGCTCGATGGCTCGCTCGCCGGAATGGTCGAGCCGATGCTCGCGCTCACCGTGTCGCCGACGATGATCGAGGCCTCGCAGAAGCGAAACGTCATCCCCGCGATCTGCGACGTCACGTGCGACTGCCGCCTGCTGCCGGGCCAAAGCCAGGACGAGGCCGAAGAGGCGATTCGCGCGTGGCTCGGCGACGAAGACTACGAGCTCCACTGGATCGAGGGCGTCGGCGGGACGCGCTCGTCTCCCCACACGCCGCTCTGGGACGCGATCGCAGGCTGGGTCGAGCGCGAGGAGCAGGGTGCCGCGGTCGTCCCCGTCGTCCTCCCGGGCTTCACCGACAGCCACTACCTGCGCGAGGCGTTCGGGACGATCGCGTACGGGTTCTTCCCGATGCGGATGATGGAGCCGGAGATGGCATCGCGCCTCGTCCATTCGGCCGACGAGCGGATTCCCGTGGACGATCTCGAGCTGGGGACGCGCTTCATGATCGCTATCTCGCGCGAAATGCTCGGCGCACGCTAGTAGGACGGGCGTAGAGAAACCGCAGGCCGGTCTGGTGCGGCTCGAGGTCGAAGGCCGCACGTACACTCGATGACATGAACGAGCGGATCCGGCTCGGAGGGATGGCGCTTGCGAATGGCGTCCTCGTGCACGGTCCCGAGTACTGGGCCTGCGCCGTCCGAACAGACGAGGGCGAGCTCAAGGTCGCGTCCGGCCGCAAGCCCTTGCGCGCGCGAGAGATGCAGAACCGCCTTCTGCAAGCGCCGCTTCGGATTGCGGAGATCTTCGCTCTTTTCCCAGCCGTTCGCCGCGCGCTGCCGGAGGCGAGGCTGCCCTACGAACGGCCGGGAGTCGCCGTCGCCATCGCTGCGAGCGCGTTCACGGTTCGGGGCCTGCGAGCGAGCGCCCTCAGCCCCGTCGCGCAAGAGGCGCTCGCCACTCTCGCCGCGATCGCCCCGGCGGCGTTATCGCTTCGGAACTCGGAAATCGCGGAGTACCACGGTGCCGAGCACATCTCGATCGGGACGTACGAGCACGGCGAGCCACGAGAGAAAGAGCACGAGCGCTGTGGTTCCCACCTCGTCGGTCCGCTCATGCTGACGTCGGCTGTCGGGAGCCTGCTCGCTCGGCTTGCGCCGCCGCAGGTGCGCGTTCTCGCGCGTGCGGGCGCCGCGGTCGGCGCACTCGCCGCGTCGGTCGAGGTGTTCTCCTGGATGCTCCGGAACGAGAAGCATCCGGTCGCGCGGGCGCTTGCAAAGCCCGGTCACGAGCTTCAGCATCGCCTCGTCACCGCAGAGCCGTCCGTCGAGCAGCTCGCCGTCGCGAACGCAGCTCTCGCGGAATGCCTGCGGCTCGAGGCCGGAGAGCCGGCAGCCCTACAATCGGGTAGAAGTGGCAACGGAGACCAGGCAGAAGCGCCGCCTCCCACCTGAGATCTTCGACCTCCCGGTCGAGAAGATGCGGGAGGGCTACTACACCGACGCGTACTTCAACCACGCGCGCGCGACTCTCGCATCGGACGAGCGCAGTCCCCGCGTCCTCATGCAGGTCTTCCAGAAGAAGCGCGCGTTCCTCGGCGGGATGGACGAGGCGATCGCGATCCTCAGGCTCTGCTCGCACGACTGGGAGGCGCTCACGGTTCACGCCCTCTACGACGGCGATCCGATCAAGCCGTACGAGAGCGTGATGCTGATCGAGGGCGACTACTCGCTC